>CAMGFA010000013.1 GCA_946055165.1 uncultured Bacteroidales bacterium | reverse complement strand
GTCTCTTTCGGCAAGACCGGTCAGCCAGGCTCGTGGCTTTCGCTAAAATGAAGTATTTTAGTCAAAATCCGAGTCAACCGATATCAGTAAAAGTCAAATAGCGAAAAAAGGCCCTATTTTCGCTAAAATGAAGTATTTTCAGTCAAAATAGCAAAAAAAGGCCCTATTTTCGCTAAAATGAGGGCTCTTTCGGCAAGGCCCTCAAGCCCGCTTCCAACAGTACCACCGTACCTGATGTTTCTGGCGGCGAAAGTTATTCTGCCCGGTCGGCGCGCGGAGCCATTACACAGAGCTCAAGCGCGACGACAGTGCGCGGAAATAACTTTCGCCCTGCAGTGATTAATAAAAGAAAACGCTCCACACGCAACTCGCAATTTGGAAGAATTGCCTTCAAGAAAAACATCGAGCACAAAGACAATACTTAACACACTGATTATCAGCAATAAGAAAATCTGCAAGGTGCTCGATGGCACCCAAATTGATGCCGTTGAGCACAAGGATATGCCACTCACACACGTAGAATGGACTTTGCCGTGCCTGATGAATTTCACGAGGCAAGCCAAACCATTACATCTGGCACACCCACCCTCAACTCATTTGTTCCAGCAATACACCACCGTGCCAGATACCATCCTCAAAGAATCTTCACTGCATCTGGAACGCCAACCTGACTCCCACATACACCGGTCCAACACCACCGTGCCAGATGCCCTCCTCAATGTCCATCATTAATCTGGCACACCTACCTATTCTTCGATCTGTTCTCGTGTAAGCATATTGTCAGTTTGTGTTAGCGCGACAAAGTTAGGGCTCACTTACACAAACTTACAAAAGCCGCAGTGTCTCACGACAGCGCGGCTTCACAATCAAATCATATTACCGACAATTCGGTAAAAAAGTAAGTAAGATGCCTTTCGGCACAGCCTCCGCTGTTGCGGAGGTTTGGGTCTGTTAAAAGAAGGAGTAGGTCTGACTCTCCGCCGCGTTTTGCAAAGACGCAGGAACATTCGTAAAGAAATCAAAACCCGTCCTGAACTCTATGGCATCGATAGTTGTTGCTGTCGGCGCCACATTTTCAGAGTTCGTATCCACGAGATATGCGCAGCCCGATGCGGCGGTCATCGTCCCGGAAGTGTCGAAACTGCACTTCATCAGGCACTTCCAATAGCCCGTAGGCAGCTTGCAAGACGCCCCATCACTATCTGTAGTCGAGGACAATGTACCTTCGAAGAGTGGTCCTGTGACCACATAAAGAGTATCGCGGCCGCTTGTGCCTGTAGCCACTCCCTGCACCTTGTTCTCGAAAGATGCCCACTGCCCCTGGTTCAGGCTGGCGTACTGCGGAGTCATATTCGAGTAATAGAATGTCTGCTTATTCTGCTCCACCGTGGTCTGGCGGTCGTTCGATGCCACCTGATGGCCCCTGTCATAGCTCAGCCCACCAGCCGAAGAATAAGAGGAACCCAAGTTTGGCTGCCAGCTCTGGTCGAGAGCAGGGTCATAGGCCCAGTCGTCGTTTCTTCCAACATTATTATCCTTGAAATCACCGCTGTTCGAGGTGGCATAAGCTACCCACAGGGCTGACCTATAGGTCTTGTCGTAGAGGAAGCTGTAGTTCCTGACCACCTTACCGTTGTACTCGTAGGTGTGTGTCACCACCTTCTGATTCGAATTCGAGGTGTTGTAGCGGCAAGCCTTCGTACTCCCATAGGTTTCCTCGAAGGTATCGTGGCAATAGCGCCCCTCGTACGGGGTATTGCTTGTGCTTACGGCCGATGCTTTCGTGGCCGGCATTTCGTAGAACGAAAGCCAGGTGCTCACTGAGCCCGTAGTGAAAGACTTAGTGCCGCCATAAAAGGGCGATTCCGCACCCTGCACCGTCACGTATGCGCGGTAATAATAGGTCGTATTCGAGGCCAATCCACTTACTCCGCAGCTGAAATCCGCTGCCGTAGTGCTGCTTGGAACCTTGTGATCATATTTGCCTGACGCGCTTCCATATTCGAAGCCTGTCTCCGTAACTGTACCTGTTACTGAGGAATAAGAGCCAGACAGGGTTGCCCCTGTCTGACTGATATTCGATACTCCGCCGGTATTTACTGTTGCCGTGGGCTCTTCACCCCCGTCGCCGCCGACGGATGGGAGTCATTTGTAGGTAACAGTAATTGACTTAAATCTAGCGTTTGCTGCAGCAGTCAATACTACAGGATTAGCAGGTGTTGATAATTCCCAAGTATTTGACGGAAGAGCCACATCGTTGTATTTCAAATTTTCCGCAGTATAGGTATTTGATGTAGACGTAAATACAACTTTTGTGATATTCTTTCCTTCTGGTACAGTGATGGTTAGAATAGTTCCAGAATACATTCTAATAGAGCCCTCTTTATTAGGTGATGGGGTATATTGATTCGATCCCTTACTCCAAGATAATTTTACATCGTCTTTTTCAAGCGACCAATCTCCAGTCTTAGTATCTGTTGTAGTGTAGTTGAACTCAAATGCAACTTCTGTATTTCCACTAGATGTTGACTTATTTACAATCAACCCTGTTACAGAATATGGAGCCGACACCAAATCTCCAACAGTGGCAGTAACAGATACAGATGTTGTTCCTTCTCTCAATACGGCAGGATCAAATGACCACTTAATACCACTTGTTACCACCTCTGAAGAACCGTCATTGAATGACTTTGTAACAACCAGGCCGCTTGGATCGAAAACATTTCCGTCCTCATATTCTTTTTTTGTAGGGGTCCCCGATACTGAAATACCAGTTGCGGCCACAACATTAGTACAATATGCCGACATTACATATATTTCAACTTTAGAAATACGCACGCCATTAGAAGATGCAGTTCCAGAATTTGAAGTAATACGCAATTTGCCAGTGCCTGTCAAAGGATTACCATCTGTATATGTATTTACACCTGTTTCACTTTTTCCAGAAACGGTAACATCCTTCCAAATATTTGTTCCAACGCTAATCGTAAGTGAATTATAAGAAGTACCGCCAAAGGTTCCTCCATAAACCACTACTTTGCTCAATTTTCCCAAATCAAAAGATTCAGATTCAATATAACTATCTTTGTGGAACAGCCTATAGGAAGATTTATTTGTAGTTGATCCCGAATAAGTCCAAGTGTCATATTGCAGAGTTTGGGAAAGTGACTCTGAAGCAAACACGGCATAATATGTTACATCAGCACTACCCATCACTTCAGATTTCGTATTAACAAATACTGGAGCATTATCTTGAGTTCCAGAAATTGAACTTGTTGTCCATCCAGCAAAAGACGCATCTTCAACAGAAGGATCTGACGGGAATGTAATATTTACTCCCTCTTCAAGTTCAGTTCCCTCACTAAGAACTCCATTTATGCTGAAATAAACCTTTGATTTCGAAACGGAACCAACCCTAACATTAGTAACTGCCGGTTCTGAATCTTTATATCCAGGATTTGAAGTTGTAGCTACTACAGTAACATCATAAAGACCGTCAGCCAAATCGGTAAATTCAATTTTTGTGTCTGTTGTTGTTTCTGTTCGCTCTCCACAAGTTACAATATAGGATTCAGCATTTTCCACAGAGTCCCAAGCTATAGTAACCGTATTTCCTTCAGAGATAGCACCAAGACCTGAAGGTGTTTTAAGAGATGGAATCAATGTTGCTTCATTTACGTACAACACTACATCCTCTTGTTTTGACGCAGATATATAACAAGCGAATCGACTATTTGCTGAATTATACTGCAAATAGCGTTCAGTGGTACCAACATTTGTTATCCTATCAATTGCAACAGTCCAAAGATATGCATCTTCCGCCTTCTTTTCTCCGCTAAATACAGCATTATTTGCCCCTGTATAATACAGATAGTTTCCATCAGCTGTTTTAATATAGAATTGTCCATCTGTTTCAGCAGACTCTAAGGTTACAACATTTACTTGCTCAGACGTGATAGTTATCACATTGCCCGTTGATGTAATATCTTCCAGACCAAAGTATGCCTTCTCACCTGACACATATGCGCCAAACGCTTTTGTTCCATCTTTATTTACGATAAGATATTCTGCTTTATCAGAAATCTTTACAGCATTATCTACAAGAGTATATTCTACCGGTTCACTTATCGGCTTTCCATATCCTGCCATATCCATTCCGAAACGCTTCATCGTTCCGACAGCAAAGGTAATAGTCTTGCCATCGAATGGATTTGGATTAAGTGAAGAAGATTTGGTATATACATTCTTATCCGTAGTTACAACAACACTCTCAATAGCAGCACCTTCAACCGGAGCAGATACAAAATAAACAGGGAATGTACCCTCGGCCCCAACTTCAACATTATCAAAAGTAAAAGTTAAAGTCTTTGCGTTGGCGGAATAATTCTGTGTAGATATAGCATAATATGCAGAAAGGCTCTTATCTGTGGTAAGAGTAACTTTAGATACTTTTTCACCTGCTACCAATCCCTTAAGGGTCATCTTATTGATGGTTGCAGCACGACCCATTGTCATCTCTACAGACTCAACTCTAGTCTCGCTCTCAATTGGTCTTGACACCAATACATCGGCAGCCGGATCATAAGAATTAGCCTTAGGACTCTGTTCTGCAGGTATAAGAGGATTTTTAGAACCACTTACAGTATTCGCATATACAACTCTATAAGTATATGGTCCTTTAGCAGTACCGGTAAAAGAAACATTTAATGAAGCAGTGGTTTTATCCTCACTATAAATTACCTCATTAATTGTTCCCTCCGTCTTTGACTCCTTCCCTTCAGCATCGAATGTGCTTTCATATACGTGAAAATATTTATTATCCCCTTCTGTCCATACATATGAAGCTTCAGTCTCACCCTCTACAACAGCAGTCTTGGTATCGATTGCTTTTCCAAGATTGATTGTCATTGTATGGGTTACAGGTTTTACATCAGAAACAAGTTCCTTCTCTGTACATCCAACGAATGCTATTGCAGCTGCTGCAAGCATTCCAAATGATAACAACGTCTTTCTCATAACCAAAACCATTAAAAATTGTCGTCGTCATCATAAGAGTCTGTACCACTAACAGCGCCTCTGGTTTCGGAGAAATTAACCCCTCCAGAGACAATCAGAATCGCCCCATCACTTTGTAATGACAGGATTTCGCAGCAAGGGGCTTCGTACAAGCCCTTTGCTGAAAGCATTTTTAACTCTTTCATTTGTGTGTGAATTATATATAAAACATTAGTTTCCAAAAATGAAGACTCGCACGCCCCGCTCAAGACTTGAGCACAGGGCACGACAAAACCGCACACGGAACATTCCATGCGCTCGACGAAATCTATGTCTGTTTGATTATTGTTTAGGTAACGATTCTTGTACCCCCCCCCAGATTATTTCCAGAGAAGAGGCAGCCGGCCACAACTCTATTTTCTAACCGTACTGCCATCGCCTTTGTATTCCGCGCAAAGGTACAACTTTCTTCTTTCTCCTCCAAACGTCTTTTGTTAAATTTTCATTTAATTCTTCACAACATTGCAGATAAGTCCTCGTTCCGGAAAATAAATTCAATATCCTCATTTGGGCATATTCTTCTACCTCCCTGTCCTTCAGTTCCCGCGATATGTCCAAGATTAAAGATAATCTCCGGCACTGTATGCCTACTATACCCAAAGAAGCATCGGCATCAAAGAAAAAGAAAAAGAAATATTCTTTTGAATTATAATCACCTTATCCTCCGACTGTCGTCTGACCGAAATTTGTACATCCCTGTTTCATAGGAAATCCTTCCTAGTACAATCCATTTATTCAGACCCTTTTCCAAAGCCCATTCTGTATATTTTTGTTGAATCAGTTCAGGGTTTACTCTAACCCTTGGTGCCTTTTTCCATTCCCCGTATGGTATGAGAGCGTTGGACGCATAGGCGTTAGCTTCTTTCTCTTCAATACTTTCATTATCGTAATCCGGAATGCTGAGCTTGCAGTCCTGTCTTGTTCCATCCAGATAATGTAAATATATATGACCGACTTCATGCATCAATGCAAACGCGAAGTTGTCTATTCTGTCATATCTCTTGGTCAGAATGATATATGGAATGTCATTCTCTATAAATGAGTAGCCATCTACAGAGGCCCTGTCAACTTTTTCTTCAATACAAAAGGCTATTCCTTCGTCTGACAATATCTGTTGAATTGTGTCTATTGTGGAATTGTTCTCATGCAGCGCTTTAACCAATGATTTGACAAGAGACTTTTCATTGTCCCTATTAAAGGTATGAGTCACACTCTGTTCCCTAGCTTTGGATTCGGCCAATAGCTTCCATGTCATCAACATTCTTGGATCCTGACCAGTCTTTGCGGACTTCTTGAACATTCCCATCGTTTCCAGCTTCAGTTCGACCGGTTGTGGCAAACATAAAACATCGACCAAATATTTCAATTTCTGGCATGACGTGGTCAAACCTTTGTCTAGCCTTCGAAAGAGTGTTTTGACATCAAATATTTCATCATAAAGGTTCAATGTATTGTGAGCCTCCAGTTCATCGATACCTCTCTGCTCCAATACCTTGACATCATACTCATACTGAGTCTGCATATTAACCAATGCAATAGACGAAATGCCGAGGGTAGCCTCAATTCTATCAGCTATTGGTTTTGTCATTGGTCTTTTGCCTTTAATCAGTTCATTCAGATGCGACTTCTGCATGCCAATCATGACAGCAAAGTCCTTTTGGGAGATTCCTCGATCCTCCAATTCATACCTCAAGATTGTCCCCGGATGGGTCGACATACATGGGGTAATGCTTTCATTTCTTGTTGCCATAGTGGTCATCATTCAATTCAATTAATGTAATTTCTAATCCTGTTTCCGTTTCTCTGAACAGCAGACGTTCAACTCTGTTGTTGAATATTCTTACTGAACTCAAAGAAATGTGTTTCAATTGTTCATAGTGAAGAAAACTATATCTTCTCAGTTCTGATACATGCTCAACCGAACACATCAGATTATAGATATCGACCAGTTTCTTTACGAACTTTTTATCACGTGCTATTCTTTTGTATTTTCCAGTATTGACTCCTTTAAGAATGAGTTCTTGCAAATCTTCATCTAAAATATCAACCTTTAACATTCATCCGGCAAATTTTTGCAAAGATAATAAAAATTCCCTATAAATGGGAACTTTATTCTAATTATTTCAAATCTAGGTCGTTTTTTGGTATTCCGCCGTAGCGGCCATTGAGATAGCCGTGCTCGATATTGGCTGTCTTGTGGATGTTGAAATCGCTGCTATATTGCCATTTACGGCCTTTCGGCTCATTTACCCCCGTAATTATCATATTTTCGGCTCAAAAAATTGGAATTTGAGCCGTATTCTTTGCATATTTGAGCCAAAAGATAAACGTCAATGACCAGAGATAACGAAATACTTCAGTTCCTGCACTATCATCCCGATTCCTCCAGAAGCGAGATTGAGACGGGAATGAATCTCCCGGAAAGCCCTGCCGCAGGCACATGTAACGATGGAACTGAATATCGACACATATTTTCAGAGAGAGACTGCCTCGTGCTCACCTGGCACGCTTTGATTTTTCTACCTGTTGATTATCAATTAATTAAGTTTTAAGCCCGTGCCCGGTGAATTTCACGAGCAGATCCCACAGGCGAAAGTTATTTCTGCGCTGTTGTTGGTTGAGGTCCTGGAACTATGTGCACATTTTCACCGTCATCAACTGCAGGGCGAAAGTTATTTCCGCGCACTGTCGTCGCGCCTGAACTCTGTGGGTGGCTCCGCGCGCCGACCGGGCAGAATAACTTTCGCCGCCAAGGTATCTGCCACGGTAGTGTATTGCTGGAACAAGTGAGTGGAGGTGGATGTGCCAGATGCAATGCTGGACAATGAAGAGGGTATCTGGTACAGTGATGCTGTAGGAAGCGCTCTTGAGGGTCTTGCCGAAAGAGACCTCGTCTCCTGAGGAAGGAAGGGGCCCACAAGCGTAGCGAAGTGGGAAGGAGTCTCTGAAGGCAAGGCTCTCAAGAGCGCTCCGGTGGAGAGCTGCCGGCGCTCGGAGGCATAATGACATAAAAAAAGAGAGTGACCGCTAAGCCACCTCTGACTTTTTGGTCACCCTCTTCACTTTTTTTTATTCAACTGCCGTCTTCCACAAACCGTGAAGGTTGCAGTACTCATATACTGCCTTAACCTTGGCCTTGGTATGGAAAACTGCTACTGCCTCAGTCTTGTCTTTAAGGTCGACTACTTGAACGCCTTCCTCAGTTTCCAAACAGATGAAAGAGATATGATGCTCAGGGAGCATTGGATGAGGGGCACTGCCCACGCTGACTTTCACCGTACAGGAATCGGGAAATTCAAGCACAGGAAGATGCTTTTCAACACTTGCTTCTACAGTATTTGCCTTCAACTCCTCCATTTTTTCGCCACAACAAACAAGAGGAACAGTGGAATCAACGAGTTTTACAACCACATTGCCGCAATGGCGGCATTTGAAAAATTTGAGTTCCATAAGAAAACTATTTTAGAATAAACTACTTAAGAATTGCAAAAATCAAGCCCTATTTCCCGAAGGAAGAGAGAAGCGAACTGATGGTACTAACGGCCGTGTTCACATCCTTGTTCGAGCCCAAAGCCGATGTGAGTTCACTCAACGCAGACGATGCGGCAGAGGCAGCAGAAGAAGAGGCAGCAGAAGAGACAGCGGCAGAGACAGCAGCATCGGCAGCAGAAGAGGCAGCAGAAGATGTGGAGGCGCTTGAAGAGCTGTTGCCGGCAGACTGTGAAAGACCATTTGCCGCAGCACCGAGCAGATTGCCGAGGGCCGAAGACTTGTTGGACGATGCGGACGCGGAAGTTCCAGCGGCATTGCCGGTAACGGCAGCGGCAACATCGCCAAGGGCAGAAAGGTCGAGATTACCCAGAGAGCTGAGGGTTGAAGTAACGGAACTTGCAGTCTTGCCCGTAACAAGATTGCCCGAGCCGGTGATAAGTCCGGTAGCAAAATCCTTGTAGAACGCGCTCTTGTCGCTCTGCCCCTTGAGGCTCTCAATGCCGTTGGCAAGGGTAGCAAGGTTCACAATATTGGACAAGTTCTTGGTGTCTATCTTGCCATCTGCCTTATATTGGGTATAAAGGCTTTTGAGAGCAGCTCCGCAGGCCACACCGTTTGTGGTACCGCTGCTCTTGGCACTTCCAAAAATGGAAGTGGATGCCCAGGACGTTCCACAGGACAAGGCCCCGAAAAGCATCATAGAACAAAGCGAAATAATAATTGTCTTTTTCATATTAATGGAATATTTAATGTTGTCTCACTGAAAGCTGCAGCCCCGAAAAGTCCGAAGCCCTTCTCTACATTGGAATAGGCAAAATTCGGCGGGCTGAGATTGAGCATGGCCAGAACATTGTTGTCCTGGTTGTATCGGGCTATAAGATAATAATATACCTCAGGGCAGATGTTTATGAGAGCAATGTTGTACTGCTCCGCAGAGGAGTAGGTTTCGAACTGGATTCTCCCTCCGGAGGCCATTTCCTCATCCACAACATTGAGAGTCAGGCTCCTGTCCCACCACTTCCAATAAATCCTGTACATAAACGGAGTCGCGAGAATGGAATTGCCGCTACTGGTTTCCACAGTAATGTCCTGCCACATTCCATCCCTGTAGGCCATAACAGAAAGAGCATAAAAATCACCCTCCTTATGGTCTTCAATCCTAAGGTCCCACAGGCAGCGGTCTTCCTCAATGCGCGTGCCTTCCACCTCAAAATGAGGAGCATGCGGTTTTGTGGCCGATGCCTTTGCCTCAGGCAAAGCATCCATAACAAAGGACAGTTCCATCCTGCTCCCTTCCGGAATGCCGGCGGCGGTCTTGAACCAGGAAGTCCCTTCCACCCTGTCCACAGGCCTTTCCACCCCATCAACACACAGACTCAGGGATTTGAGTTCAAAATCAGCAGCAGACTGGATTTTCGAGCCCACCGGATAGAGCTTGTAAATATGAAAACGGGTACTGTCGCCCTCAAAACCGTCCAGGAACTCCACCATCGGGATGGGCCCGGACAATGGCACGTTCACATCGAACTCATATTCGCAGGAACTGAGCACAAGAGCCAAAGCAGACAATATCAGGATTTTATTTTTCATCAGAAAGTCCAATAATAACTGAGTGAAGGGATAATGGGAATGAGACCGTAGGCATAGCCCTTGACTTTATCCTCCCTAACATCGAGGAAAGCCATCACGGCATTGAGGCGGTTGGTAACATTGTAAACACTCAATGTCAAAGTGCGGGTGTGGCCGTTGCGGAACTTCCTGTGCCAGTTCAAACCGGCATCCAGACGCATATAATCCGGCATACGGTACCTGTTCGGCATATCATACACCTCTATCTGATTGGGCACATAAATATCTCCGCCCTCGTTGTCTATGCTGTCCTTGCCCACTGCCGTTATAGAAGTGAAGCGGTTGCCGGTATGGTAGGTCCAACTTGCATAGAGCTCGAACCTCCTATTGAAACGGTACTGGGCGTGGAGATTGAGTTTGTGCAGATTGTCATTGCGGTCGGGATACCAGTCGAAATAGAAAGACGGGAAAAGCCTTTCACTGCGGGATAGCGTGTAATACAGCGCGGCAAAGACATGTTCGCTGCTGTACTCCACACCAAATTCGGCACCATAGGAGCGGCCTTTCCCCTCGTGGTAGTATTTCTCCCATTTCTCTATCTGCGGAAGCATGGAATTGCTGCCGGCATATTCATAGAGATGGAACATGTTCTTGTACCACAACTCCACATCGAAACTCAGATTGAAAGGAAGGCTCCACTTGAAACCGGCCACAATCTGCTCCGCCTTCATAGGCTTGATCTGCGCAGTGGAGGGCATCCATATATTGGTAGGCAAGTCCAGATAGCAGGCTGCAAGCTGATGGGTGAACTGGTTGGTTATGGAATAGGAGCATTTGAGAAGGAAAGACTCGGAAAGGTCGCAACGCAAGGCGGCACGCGGCTCCAGGCAGCTGTACACCTTGTTCTTCACGAAAAAGAGATTCTCCCTCAAACCCAGATTCACCTTGAGCAGATCTTCCACGCTTATTTCATCCTCGGCATATAGAGCCAGTTCCCCGCCAAGATAGGAAGTGGATTCGTCATAGCCTTCGCTGTAAACCGGCTTCTTGAAAGAACTGATTTTGACGGACATCTCCCTGAATGGGTCGTAGATATGCCCCACAAAGGAAGTTCCGAAACGCAGCCTCTGCCCCGGCAGGCCGTTTATGTAGATGTTGGTGTTGGCCCCGATGTCGTGAATGCGGCCGAAATTGCGCTCATACACCCTTATTCTGGCATCGGACACAACTTTACCTGCCTCGTCCTTCTCCACATCGTGCTCATTGCCGTCGAAAACCATGTCGGTAGTGTAATTGGTGTAGTAAGCCGAGGCATCGAAGAGTATGTCCCGGGAAGGAAGACGCCTTTCCCAGCGCAGGCTCGCCAGGGTATTGCCCCATTTGAGTTTGAAGAAAAGGTCCGATTCTGTAATGTATCTGTCGTCGTTTTCCACTCCGAGAAGAGTTTCGGTAAGTTTGAAGCCTCCGTGGTCGTGACCGTAATAGCACGAGAGGCTGAGCTTGCTGTCGGCATTGAACTTCTGCACCAGTTTGAGGTTGATGTCCGAGAAATTGTACGATGCCGCCCTGAGCATCTCCTGCGACAATTCGTCCTCAAGGAAGAAACTGCCAATGTATTTGGCCACATCCAGCCAGGTGCGCCTGATTCCCGCGTTGATGGAGAGTTTGTCCTTGATTACAGGGCCTTCGATCTGAAGCCGGCCGTCGATAATGCCCAGAGAAGCACTTCCCTTCCATTCGCTGAAGCTGCCTTCCTTGATTCCGACGTCCACCACGGAAGACAGACGGCCACCGTAGCGGGCGGGAAAGCCTCCTTTATAGAAGTCCACCTCGTCTATCATATCGGTGTTGAAGGAGGAGAAGAGCCCCACCACGTGACTCACCTGGTACATAGGCACGCCGTCGAGCAGGAAGAGATTGTCCGATCCGTCCCCGCCACGCACATACATCCCGCTCATAAGCTCCGTTCCGGCCGATACCCCCGGCAGAATTTGCAGGGTTTTCACCAAATCGGGCGTACCCAGAACGGCAAAACCCCTCCGGATGAGCCTGTTGTCGAGGGTCTTCAGGCTGGTCTGGCTGCGGGCAGCCTTCTTCTGTTTGTCCGTCTGGACCACGGCAGCATTGAGGGTGTCGATTTTTTCATTGTCCCAATGCTGCGCTAAAGAAGGAAGGCTCAACAGGACGCCGAAAAGCAGCGATAGCGTTTTCTTCATAGGCTGCAGGGCTCAGCGTCTGGCGTAAACCACAAATTCGTAGCTGAACCCGCTTTCCGGGTCTGTGAAAGTTTCGCTGCGGCTCTGCACCTGCCAAAGGGCCGGATCTATCTGCGGGAAGAAGGTATCGGCCTCCTCCACGCAAGTGTGGACGTGGGTGATATACAAAAGGTCCATCTCCGAAATGGCTGCCCTGTAAACCGATGCGCCCCCGATTACGAAACATTTCCCAGCTCCGGAGGCGAGGGCCTGCGCATAGGCCTCTTCGAAGGACTGGACACAGCAGACGCCTTCGATAGGATCGCCGCCGGCATTGAGCACTATGTTCATGCGCCCGGGCAGAGGCCTGCCGATGGAGAAATATGTGGTACGGCCCATAATTACCGGGAAGCCCTTGGTCTGTGCCTTGAAATATTTGAGGTCCTCGCTCAGATGCCAGGGAAGATCACCCTTTACACCAATTCCGAGATTGTCGGCCACGGCCGCTATCATACATTTTAACATAAGCTTCTGTTTTTTGAGGCAGGCAGCCTATACGGCAACCGGGGCCTTGATTGCAGGATAAGGGTCGTAGCCCTCAAGACAAAAATCTTCGTATCGGAAATCGAAAATGCTTTTGACTTCAGGATTGATCTTCATCTTTGGAAGAGGCCGCGGACTGCGGCTGAGCTGCTCCCTAACCTGTTCAAAATGATTGAGATAGATATGAGTGTCGCCCGTGGTGTGGATAAACTCTCCCGGCTGCAGGCCGCAGACCTGGGCGAGCATCATCGTGAGCAGGGCGTACGATGCTATATTGAACGGAACTCCGAGGAAGGTGTCGGCGCTGCGCTGGTAGAGCTGGCAGCTGAGCCGGCCTTCAGCCACATAGAACTGGAAGAGGCAGTGGCAAGGAGGCAGGGCCATCCTGTCCACATCGGCCGGATTCCAGGCGCAGACGAGCATACGGCGGGAATCGGGATGGTTCTTGATCAGGTCCACCACCTGTGAGAGCTGGTCTATGCTCTTTCCTCCGGGAGCCTGCCAGGAACGCCACTGCTGCCCGTAAACGGGGCCCAGGTTGCCGTCGGCATCGGCCCACTCGTCCCAGATGCTTACCCCGTGCTCCTGGAGATAGCGCACGTTGGTGTCGCCGTTGATGAACCAGAGCAGTTCGTAGATTATGGATTTGAGATGGACTTTCTTTGTGGTGAGCAGAGGGAAGCCCTGCGAAAGGTCGAAGCGCATCTGGTGGCCGAAGATGCTCTTGGTTCCCACACCGGTGCGGTCGGTCTTGACCACACCCTTGTCCATTATTTCCTGCAGAAGATCTAGATATTGTCGCATCGGAAAGAGAAAATTATTGCTTCGGAATAGGTCTGGCCCTCTTCGAGAAGGGTGCTAGGGTAGTCCGGATGGTTAGGGCTGTCGGGGTAGTGCTGGCACTCGAGGGCCACTGCGCTGTAGTCGCCGTAATGGGCGCCATCCTTGCCTTCAGGGCAGCCTTCGAGCCAGTTGCCGGTATAGACCTGAATGCCCGGCTGGGTGGTATAGACCTTGAGCACACGGCCGCTGCGGGCTGCCTTGAGCTCGGCTGCTTCCTGCAGCTGCCCCGGGGTGTAACCGTCTATGAGCCAGCAGGCATCGTAACCCTTGCCATAGTTGAGGGCAGGGAAATCAGCCTTAATGTCGCGTCCCAGGGTCTTGGGCTCCACGAAGTCCATAGGCGTGCCGGCCACAGGCTCGCTCTCGCCCAGAGGGATGAGGGTGGAGTCGGTCGGCAGGTACTCGCTGGCATTGAGGCGCAGGGTATGCTCCAGAACGCTGCCGCTGTTGTGGCCGTCGAGATTGAAGTAGGCGTGATTGGTGAGGTTGATTACGGTTGCGGCGCTGGAGCGGGCGGTGAAGGTGAGGATGAGGTCGTTGTCATCGTTCCACTCGTAGTGGGCGCTCACTTTCACGGCTCCGGGATAGCCCATCTCGCCGTCTTCAGAGTAATATTGGAATTCCACCGCTCCATCAAGTTCGCGGGCCTCCCAGATTTTGTTTTGGAAGCCTTCCGGGCCGCCGTGCAGATGGTTAGGGCCATTATTGACAGGAAGGGAGCAGATTTTGCCGTCCACCTCCAAGTGGCCTCCTGCAATGCGGTTGGCGTAGCGTCCCGGGACCTTTCCGGCACAAGGGCCGTCGGCAAGATAGTCCTGAGGGTTCTTGTAGCCTATTACCACGTCGTCCATATTGCCCTTGGCATCTGGCACAATGACGGAAACTATGCCTGCGCCCAAGTTGCTCAGAACGACACTGGCGCCGGACTTGTTTGTGAGGGTGTAATATTTGATGTCCATAATGGGTGTAAATTTACATAAAAAAACTAAATTTGTATTTATGAAGCGCATATTATCGGCAATTCTTCTACTGCTGGGCATCCCGGCCGCCGCACAGTTCTACAGCAGCGGCAACGAAGACGCCTCCCGGGCCTGGAACACCTTCAGCACCGGGGACTACCGCTTCATCTACCCGCGCGGCTGCGATTCGCTCGCCTTCTGTTACGCCTTGGAGTGGCAGAGGGCAAAGGAGGCCGTGGGAGTGCAGGGAATCAGCGATTTTCCCGTAATTCTGCACAGCAGCCTGGCCTACTCCAACGGAGCTGTGATCTGGAGTCCGAGCCGTATGGAGATGTACACCAATCCCGAAATGTACTGCCCCGAAACCCTGCCCTGGGCGCGGATGCTAGCCTTGCACGAGAACCGTCACGTGTTCCAGCTTTCCTTCACCGGGCGCAAACCCTTCGGCTTTCTTGACAGGGTCTGCGGCGAACTGCTGGCCGGCCCCATCTCCACCATCTGGGCCGATTCCATGTTCCTCGAGGGCGATTCCGTGGTCTCGGAGACTGCCCTGAGCGAAGGCGGACGCGGGCGCACGGCCGATTTTTTGGAATACATCCGCTGCAGCTTCGAGAACGGCCAGCCCCGCAACTACTACCGCTGGCGCTACGGCTCGCAGAAACTCTACACCCCAGACTACTACAAAATCGGCTACATCACCATAGGCGGCCTGCAGGCCCTTTGGCACGATCCCCTCTTTACCGAACGCTACTTCGCCAACATAGCCGACGGCCGTCTCTGGCGGCCTTTCAGCCTCACGGTGCGCCAGTCCACCGGCCTCTCCTTCAAGCAGGCATACTCCGCCATTGCCGACAGCCTCTCTTCCCGCTGGGCGGCCGATACCCGCTCGCGCGCCCCCTTCCAGAGCAGCAGCCCCGCAGGCAGCCATGATTTCGGCCGATACACTTCCTACAGCGGCCTTGCAGCAACAGACAGCCTCGTCCTCGCAGTACGTTCCGGAATGGACCGCAATTCCGAACTCGTGGGCCTGGGCCCGGATGGGAAAGAACAGATTCTGCTCAGGCACCTGAACCCGTCTTCCCGCCTTTGTGCTGGCCCGGAGCGCATCTACTGGACAGAATGCATCCCCCACAAGCGTTTCGAGATGCAGTCCTTCTCCGAGTTGCACTACCTCGAAAAGGGTAAGGTCCACAAAGCCTTCAGAGAGCATCGGGTCTATAATCCAAAATACAACGAAGGCATACTCAGCCTCATCGAGAACCGGGACGATGGCAGCGCCCAGGTGCTTCTGCTCAGGGAGGCGGATTTGAGCCCGACAGACAGCATCCCCGTTCCGGCAGGTCTGCAGGCCTACGAAAGCATAGTCCTCGGAGGGGAGGTCTATATCTGCGCCATGAACGAAAAAGGCCAGGGCATCTACCTTCTGGACAAAAAGGGGGCCGATGCAGTACTCGAGCCTGCTCCTCTGAAGGTCAATCGGCTTGAAGCATACAGAGGCCGCCTGCTTTTCACCAGCGACCGCAGCGGCGTGAACGAGCTCTATTCCCTCGAGCCCCACAGCCGGGAAGTGGAGCAGCTGAGCAATCTGGACCGCGGCGGACGCGACTTCTGCTTTATGGGCAACAGCCTCTACTACACAGTGTTGCAGCCGGAAGGCCGCTTTGTCTATGCCACTGAGGCCGATTCCCTGCCCCGCCGCAAAGTGGACTTCTGCCAAAGGCACAGCTACTGGCTGGCCGATTCCCTTTCCGCTCTCAAGGCCGAGGCTCTGGAGCGGAGAGGCTGCGAGTTCCCACAGCAGGACTCTACAACACTGATTCCCCAGGTGCAGCCCCACAACAAGGCCGCCAATGCGCTGAGGCTGCACTCCTTCGCGCCGTTTTTCTGCATGCCCGATGCCTTGCTCCAGACCAGCTACCAGACATTGAGCCAGGAAGCCGGACTTGGCATCACCGCCTACAGCCAGAACAATCTGGGCACCTTCAGCACTGCAATAGGAGTGGGCTGGCTCACCCTTGCCCAAGGTTTCGCGCCTGTGGCCCAGTTGGATTTGAGCTACCGCGGCTTCTGGCCCGTGCTTGAAGCAAAACTGCGCTACACCTCTGCCGGCTTCAATCCCCTGCTCAGAGCCTATACTCCATTCAATCTCTCATCAGGAGGCTGGAAGCGGGGCATCATCCCCATTATCGAATACACGCATATCCCCGGAATCGGCTCACTTTTGGGAAGTTCCCTGAGAGCCTACACAATGCTGCCGAAAACGGCTTCCTGCATATATCCGCGCTGGGGACTGGGAGCGGAACTCACTTATGTATCGGGCGAAATGCTTGCAGGCAGCGGGAGCTACAGGCTGTACGGCTACTTCCCCGGCTTTACCCGCACCCACGGCTTCGCCTTCAATGCAAGCCTCTCGCCGGGCGCCGCATCCTGCGACCTGAGCCTGAAATATGCAATGCCCGTTCTCCCTCTCGACTGCTCTCTCTTCAGCCCCGCCTTCTATCTGCGCAATTTCGAACTCATTCCTTTCGTGCAATACACAAGACAGCCAACTATTGCAGAAATGCCACAGGACATGAAGATAGGTGCAAGCATAAGCGTCGTGCTGGGCAATTTCTTCTTCATACACAACGACATCCACCTCGGAGTACAGGTCTCCTGGGGCAGCGTATCCAAATTTACAAGCAACCTGGTATTTAACGTAGATATATGATTTGTGAAAAATGCGCCTGTGAATTCCAGGCATCGGTTCCTTCAAGCGTCAATCCCGAACTCCAGCCCGAACTCAAAGAGAAAGTGCTGGACGGCACCCTCTTTCTCAGCCGCTGTCCAAAATGCGGCGCCACACAACTCTACAACGGACATTTTCTCTATCACGACCCTTCCCTGCACCTGCTTCTGGTGCTGAGCAAAGACTCCCTGCTGAGCAACAGCCTCGAAGGCTACACCTGCCGCAGGGTGGAGAGCGTGGGCGAACTCATCGAGAAAATCAAGATTTTCGAGACGGGCCTCGACGACATTGCCGTTGAGCTCTGCAAATTCGTCACCCTGCAGGAACTCGGGAAGCAGGTGGAACTCAAATTCTTCAAGATGGACGGGGCCGATGCCGACCTCACCTTCGCCTATCCCGAAAAGGGACAGATGCAGATGCTGGAAGTTCCGCACAATGTTTACAGCGATGCCCTTTCCATCCTTTCACGCAATCCGCAACTTAAGGAATACTCCGCCGGACTGGCCAAAATAGACCAGCAGTGGCTTTCCCATTTTCTGAAATAGGGTTTTGACACTATTGTCAAATATACTTTTTTGCTTATCTTTGCAGTATTTAACAGTAGTATCAAACTTTGATGTCAGAAAATGAACATATTATATTGTGGAGACAGAAATACCTGTACCGGCATTCTCCTGTCCGTATTGTCCTTGCTTAACCACAGCGAAGAAGAACTTCACATTTTCATCTTCACTTTGTCCTACCGGGATTTTACAGCCATAAGTCCGGTATTTGCCGCAAGGCTCGAAAAACTTATTCAAGAAAAGTCCCGGGGCTCCTCGGTAAGGCTTTTCAACTGCACATCTCTGTTTGAAAAGGAACTCCCCTCCTCCAATCTGGACACCCGTTTCACGCCTTCCTGCATGCTCCGTCTCTATGCCGACCTCATAGAAGATTTGCCGGAGCGTCTTCTCTATCTGGACTACGACGTTGTATGCCGCGGCCCCTTCGGAGATTTCTATCACCAGAACCTTGAAGGAACGGAATATGTGGGAGTAGCCGACTATTACGGGCAGTGGTTCTACGGGCACAAATACGGAGCCGGGCACAAATACATCAACTCCGGTGTGCTCCTTATGAATATGGAGGAAATCCGCCGCAGCGGCCTTTTTGCGAAATGCAGGGAACTGTGCCGCACGCAGAAACTCTTCCTTCCCGACCAGCACGCCCTCAACAAAGCGGCGAGCTCCGTCAAAGTGGCCCACAGGCGATTCAACGACCAGCGCCGCAGCCACGACGATACTGTATTCCGCCACTACAGCACCACCTTCCGCTTTTTCCCATACATCCGCACAGTTACGGTAAAACCCTGGGATACAGAGCGCATGCACTCCATTCTGAAAGATTATTCGATAGACAAATACACACAAACACTCCAAAAAGAAATCAACTCCATGCAGACAATACCTGTATTTTTTACCATTGACGACAATTATGTCCCATGGTTGGCAGTGGCACTGCGTTCCATAATGGACAACAGTTCCAAAGACTACAACTACCATCTGATCATCCTTCACCAGGGTCTCAAAGAAGAGAACATCAAACGCCTCGACTCCATGTCCGAAGGCAATTTCAAGGTGGAGGTCCTGCCTATGAAGGAAAAGTTCGAAGGCATTGAATCGGACTTCATAGGCAACAAACTCAGGGCCGACTATTTCACCCTCACCATATACTTCCGCCTCTTCATTGCAGACATGTTCCCGCAGTACGACAGGGGAATTTATCTCGACAGCGACATCGTTGTTCCCGGAGACCTTTCGAAACTCTACGAAAAAGATCTCGAAGGCAACTACATAGCTGCCTGCCCGGATTACTCCATCCAGGAAGTTCCGCCGCTTATGGACTATGTGAAAGAGGCCGTGGGTGTGGACAGTAATCTGGACTACATCAATTCCGGCGTGCTCCTTATGGACCTTGCGAAATTGCGCGAACTCAAGTTCGGCACCCGCTTCCTCGAAGTCCTCAACAAATACCATTTCGACTGCATTGCTCCTGACCAGGACTACATAAACGCCCTCTGCAAAGGGAAAATCCTGTATTTGGGAGAGGAATGGGATGCCATGCCGAACAACACCAAACCCGATCTGGAGAATCCTCAGATCATCCACTACAATCTCTTTGAAAAGCCCTGGTGCTACGACAACATCCGCTACGAAAACTATTTCTGGCACTACGCCGAAAAATCGGGCTTTCTGGAGGAAATACGCGAATTCAAGAGCAACTACTCCGAGCAGCAGAAGGCTTCCGATGCCGCCAGCATGAAACTGCTGGTAGAGCGCGGAGCAATGATTGCCGCATCGGAAGGAGCAACCTTCAAGAAAATATTCAACGAAGGAAAAGAAAGACGTTTATGATAGACCCTTCAAGACAAGCTGTTATAGACAATATCAAGGCCAAGGTCGCCGCAGGACGCTTCAATGAGAAAGTGGAACTGGGCGACCCTGTCTTGAGCCAGGAGCAGATGCACCGCGAGCTGGAAAAGATAGTGGCTGAGCGCAGCCGTTTCTCCTACAAGCTCAAGAACTTCATTTCCCGCAGGGCAGTGGACCTTTTGGCATTAAAATTCAACAGGGAAACCCGCTTTGTCGGAGAAGAAAAACTGAAACAGGTCAAAGGCTCGGCCATAGTCACAAGCAACCACTTCGCGCCTTTCGAGAATACCATCATACGCCGTATGGCAGCAAGAGCTGGACGCGGGCCGCTCAGGGTGGTGAGTCAGGACACAAACTTCTTTATGGACGGCTGGAAAGGCTTTTTCCTGCGCTACACCGACCTCATTCCCGTCTCGCGCGACCGCGCCTTTATGAGCAGGCACTTCGAGCCCCTGCTGCGCCAAGCCCTGAAAGGCAATCACTTCGTGCTCATTTACCCGGAGCAGGAAATGTGGTTCAACTACCGCAAGCCCCGTCCGCTCAAACGCGGGGCCTACCACTACGCGGCAAAAATGGGACTGCCCGTAATCCCCTGCTTTGTGCAGATGGATCCGGCTCCCGGCAAGGGCCCCGACGGCATAGGCAACATCCGCTGCACCCTGCACATTATGGACCCCATCTTCCCGGACCCTGCTAAAAGCCTCAAGGAAAACAGCCTTGAGATGATGAAAAAGGACTACGAGCTCAAGAAAGAGGCCTATGAAAAAGCTTATGGAAAGCCTCTTGACTACACTTTTGAAGATTGGGACATAGCGGGTTACAGTGATTAGGGAATACAAATACAGCAGTTTCGACCAGGATATGGTCTCCAATGCCGGGCAGGACTACGAACTGCCCCGGGACTACCGCTACATCCGCGACAAGTGGTGGGAGAAGCTGCTTGCACCCCTGCTCTACGCCCTCTTTGCCCTTTTCTCACGATTCTACATCCATATAGTGCTGCACGGGCGTTTCGTGGGGAAGGAGAAATTCCTCGAAGTTCCGCGCAACAAAGGCTTCTTCATCTTCGGCAACCACACCCAGCCCGTAGGCGACCCCTTCCTTGCCATAGCCGTGGGTCTGGGACCCAGAACCCGAAGACGCAACAGGGCTGTGGGTTCGCCGGCCAATTTCGGCATCCCCGTTCTTGGCAAACTCTTCCCTATGGTGGGAGGCATTCCCACGGCCTCTTCAAGGGAAGGACTTATGAAGATGGACCATGCTATAAGCTACTACTGTTCCAAGGCCCAGCCGGTGGTAATATACCCGGAAGCACACGTGTGGCCATATTACACCGGCATACGGCCTTTTGCAGGGGCATCGTTCCACTACCCGGTAAAGGAGAATCTGCCCTCATTCACGATGACAGTCACTTACCAGAGCCGAGGCGGAAACAGAAGGCCACGGGCTACGATTTTCATAGACGGCCCTTTCTTCCCCGACACTTCCCTGCCTCTGAAAACACGTAAAAAAGAGCTTGAGAGCCGGCTGCACTCCATTATGGAGCAAAGGGCAAAAGCAAGCAACTGCGAATGGGTGAAATATTCCAAAACCGATGAAAATTTGACAAATTCCTGAACAAATGTTAAATTTGTGAAAACCACGTAATTTCTTATGGGAAAGAGCAAAAGTATTGAAAACAGGATCATTCAGGCTGCCGCAAAGGTATTCCTCGAAAAAGGCTACGAAGGTACAAATATGACCCTCATAGCAGAGGCCGCCGGAATAGGCAGGCCCGCCCTGTATTATTACTTCAAAACCAAGGGCAAGGTGTTCGAAGAACTGTATGCCTCACAGGTGAAGTCCTTCACTCCGGGGCTTTTGGAAATCATCTCGCAGGATGCTCCTGCAGAAAAGAAGATAGAGCAGTTTGTGGAAGCCTACTTCGAGCAGCTCATTACCTCTCCCGAACTTCCCTTCTTCATCCTCAGGGAAATACACCGCGATTCCCAGTTCTTTTCCCAGACCGCCACGAAGCTGAATCTGGACAAGTATTTCACCGACGTGCTCGATGCCTACCGCAAGGAAGTGGAAGCGGGCCATCTGAAAGATGTCCCGGTCTATGCCCTTATTATGACTATGATAGGAGACCTGCTCTCGCCTTTTGCCTTCAAGCCTATGATAGAGACCCTTGTTATGGGCAAGGCCGGAAGTGCCTGGGCCTTCCCGGTGAACTCCTTCAAGGACATTCTGCTTCATTGGAAGCCATTCGTGATCAAGAATATGAAAAGCCTTCTTCTTCCCGATGAAAAAACTTCAGATTAGGAATTACGGAAGCTGGGCCCTCATCACGGGCGCTGCAGGCGGAATGGGCCGCCACTACGGAATGAAACTCGCAGGCCTGGGCTACAATGTCATTCTGGTGGACAGAAATGGCGAAGGGCTGGAGAAGTTGGCTGCCGAAATCGGGCAGAACCACCCATCGGCCGCTGTTCTTGTCCTTGACATGGACCTGGCCCGCTGCGAAGCCGCCAAAGAGCTTGCGCAAAGGGTAGCAGAGTTCAAAGTGGAAGTGCTGGTGAACAATGCCGGCATACTGCTCAGCCAGTACATTTCGGAGGCATCGGACGAAAGCCTGAGCAACATAGTGCTGCTGCACTGCCACACCCCGCTGCTGCTCTGCCACTATCTGGTGGGCCCCATGCTGGAACGCGGCTGCGGCTACATCCTCAACGTATCGTCCTTCTCCTCCTGGGCAGAATGGCCGATGATCGGCATCTACGGAGGCAGCAAACGCTTTATCAAGGCCTTTTCAAGGCAGCTGCGCATTGAATGCCGCGGCACTGGGGTGAGCGTTACCAACGCCTATTACGGCGCAGTGGACACCCCTATGATTCCGCTTCCGGACAATTTGAAACGTCTGGCCTACAGGCTGGGAATAATGATAAGCGCCGACAAAGCCACCGACATCAGTCTCAAGGCCCTATTCAAAAGAAGAAGAGGCACAGTTCCGGGGCTGCTCTACAAAATCGCCCTGCCTTTCTGCATAATCATGCCCGAAAGGCTGCTGAGCCGCATTTTCAGGAAAGTCAAAAAAATAGCCACCCTTCCTGCAAAATAAGTCTAGGCAATCAGCTTGCAGAGGCGTACAAAATCCTCGACACCAAGTTTTTCGGCCCTCAGATCGAAGACTGGGTCCGATGTGTCCACCCCTTCTTTCAGCAGGGGCTTGAGGGCATTGCGGAGGGTCTTCCGGCGCTGGTTGAAGGCGGTTTTCACCACCTGCTTGAAAAGCTTTTCGTCGCAGCCGAGTTCAGTACGGGAGTTGCGCCTGAGCCTTATTACGGCCGACTGCACCTTTGGCGGAGGGCAGAACGCGCCCGGACCCACCGTGAACACATATTCGATATCGTACCAGGCCTGCAGAAGCACCGACAAAATGCCGTAGGTCTTGCTCCCGGGAGCCTCGGCAATGCGCTCCGCAACCTCTTTCTGAATCATACACACCACCTCCGGCACAAGGTCCTTGTCGTCCAGGATCTTGAAGAAAATCTGGGAGGAGATGTTATATGGAAAATTGCCGATTACGCGGTAGTTCCCGCTGAAAACCTTTCGCATATCCAGCTTGAGGTAATCGGCCTGAAGGAGTTTGCCCACGATATCCGGGAAATGGTTGCGCAGATAAATCACGCTTTCCCCGTCTATCTCCACCAGTTTGAGCCTGATGTCTTCCCGCCCGAGCAGATACTGGCTCAAAACGCCCATTCCCGGGCCCACTTCGAGCACGTCGGGAATGGAAGCATCCACAGACAGGGTGTCCACAATCCGGCGCGCAACGCTCTGGTCGGTAAGAAAATGCTGGCCCAGGGCCTTCTTGGCTCTCACTTCCATAAGCTACACATTGAAGAGGAAGTGGATGATGTCGCCGTCCTGCACCACATAGTCCTTGCCCTCAATGCCCATCTTTCCGGCAGCGCGGCAGGCGGCCTCCGTCTTGAGGGCCACAAAATCCTCGTACTTGATGACCTCAGCCCTGATGAATCCTTTCTCGAAGTCGGTGTGGATGACTCCCGCAGCACGCGGAGCCTTATCCCCCTTGTGTATGGTCCAGGCCCTGCACTCGTCGCTTCCTGCGGTGAAGAAGGTCTGCAGACCAAGCAGATGGTAGGCGCTCTGGATGAGACGCACCACGCCCGATTCTTCCAGACCCATCTCCTCGAGGAACATCTGGCTGTCGTCGTAATCGTCCATCTCGGCGATTTCCGATTCGGTGCGTGCGGAAATAATGAGAATCTCGGCGTTCTCGTCCTTCACAGCTTCGCGTACGGCCTCAACATAGGCATTGCCTTTTGCGGCCGATGCGTCATCGACATTGCAGACATAAAGCACCGGCTTGTTGGTGAGAAGGAAAAGGTCGTGGGCGAGCGCAGCCTCCTCTTCGTTGAGCAGAGCCACACTGCGGCAGGACTTGCCCTGCTCGAGAGCCGTCTTGTAGCGGTTCAGGAGGGCAGCCAGCTTGGCGGCTTCCTTGTCACCGGCCTTCCCGGCCTTGTCGGCCTTGGCCAGACGGGCGGTCACGGTGTCCAGGTCCTTTATCTGAAGCTCGGTATCGACCACCTCCTTGTCGCGCACCGGGTCCACACTGCCGTCCACATGGACAACATTGCCGTCGTCGAAGCAGCGGAGAACGTGCAGGATGGCATCGCACTCGCGGATATTGGCGAGGAACTGGTTGCCAAGTCCTTCACCGTGGCTGGCACCTTTCACCAGACCGGCGATATCCACAATGTCCACTGTGGCCGGAATGGTACGCTGAGGCTTGCAGATGTCGCTCAGCACCTCCAGACGCTTGTCGGGAACATTGGTGGAGCCGAGGTTCGGCTCTATGGTACAGAAAGGAAAATTGGCACTCTGTGCCCTTGATGAACTTATACAGTTGAAAAGAGTGGATTTGCCCACATTAGGCAAGCCTACGATACCGCACTTTAATGACATATCTTATATTTTGCGTAAAAATACCAATAATTCCCCACTAATCCATCAGCCTCTCGAAAGGGTCCAGGGAAAAACCCTCTTCCATTGCCTTGCGGGCAGCCTGTTTGGCCCCTTCCAGGGAAAGGTCCTTCCAGTTGCCGCACTGGATTTCATTTGCTGCCGGAACTTCCGCAGCCACGAGCACGTCGTCCAAAGCCCCAAGAAGGGCAGAGCGCATCTCACGTGGCTGCCTGTCACCCCACACGGTTACATAAAACCCGGTGCGGCAGCCCATCGGGCTGAGGTCGATGACCCCGTCCATATATTTTCTCAGATTCTCCGCCAGAAGATGCTCCAGAGCGTGGATGGCGGCTGTGTCCAGAGCCTGCCGGTTGGGTTGGCAGAAGCGGAGGTCGAATTTGCTTATGCAATCGCCCTTTTCACCCTGCTGGAGGCAGCACTTCCTCACATAAGGGGCCTTGACTTTGCGGTGGTCGAAGCAGAAGCTCTCGACTTTTGTCTCTTTTGATTCCATACTTTTCGAAATTTGGCGCAAAGATACAAAACATTTGGCGAAACGGAATTAAATACTCATCTTTACGCAATGAAACGGACTATGATATTATTGCTTCAGACCATTGCAGTCTTCTGGAACGTGGAAAATTTCTTCGATTACCGCGAGTGCAGCGAAATCAGCGGCTGCCGCTGGACAGCATCGCGCTTCTACGACAAAGCCCGGGGAATAGGCAAAATCATCCTCTCCCTCTCGGAAGGCACCGAGCCGCCGGCGCTTGTGGGCCTGTGCGAGGTGGATTCCAAAAACAGCCTCTATGCCATTACCCGCAGCGAGGTGCTCGAAAAATGGAACTACAAGTTCATCCATTACGATTCTCCCGACCCGCGGGGAATAGACTGCGCCCTGCTCTACCGGGGCTGCACTCCGCGCTGCAGCGAAAGCATCCCCCTCACCATGGACGGCAAAACAGTTCCGAGCAGAACTATGCTCAAAGTGGAGTTCGACTCCCTTGCCGTTTTAGTAGTGCACCTGCCTTCCAAGAGGGGAGGCAGCAAAGAAGCCGCAAGAAAAAGGCAAAGGGCTGTGGAAATGATAGATTCCATTGCATCGGCAAGCCTGCTGCCCCTTCTTGTAATGGGGGATTTCAACGAGGAATGCGGAAAGCAAAGTCCCTGGAGCGGAGATCTGAAAGAAATAGCCGGAGAAGGTGCGGGCAGCATCAAGTTCCAGGGCAGATGGGAAAAAATCGACAGGGTTCTGTTCAGGGACAGCAGCGGAAAGCACAGTGCCCGATGCAAAATAGCCGCCCTGGAGGTACTTCTCTGCCCGGACAAGAACTACGGAGGGGTGAAACCACTGCGCACCTGTTCAGGCCCGCAATACTGCGGCGGGCTGAGCGACCATCTTCCGATAAGGATAGAATACGACGGTGTGCTGGAATGACTATTTTACGCAGCGAAGACTGGCAGCGAAATCACTGGACGAATGAGTCTCGAAAGTAAGGGCCTGAGACGTGCTCACGTGGATGTAGCGGCACACAGGCTGGCCATTGTCAGTGGCCCAGAAGAAGGCGTAGTCGTTGAAACCAGTGAAAGAGTATTCATCGTCAACCACTGTTGCATAGCCGAAAGGAAGGGCAAAGAGATTGTATTTGTTGCTTATCTTCACCTCAGGCCAAAACTCCCAAAGACGCTCGCCGTTGTACCAGGCATCGGCCATAAGATCTCCGGAAAGCTCTCCCAGGCTATTCCACTCCTCGAGAGTAGGCAAACGCCAGCCCTCAGGGCAGGCAACAAGGGCATCTTCATAGGTGTAGAAGGCGCCGAAAACATCGGCCGTTGCAGCTTCGCTCTTATAAGGGCGGCCGAAAGTGAAGTTGTCTTCGGAATCGGTGCAGATGAAAGCAAGATTTTCCGCCATCCAGCAGGTTCCGTCCACATTGCTGTAGCTGTAAACCTTGCCGTCGCGCACATCCGTGAAACTTGGCAGAAGGGACTTGTCGGCCCCGGTAATGGACTTGCCGCTGACTATTATGCTGCTGAGTTCCTTGCTTTTGGTATAATAGCCGCTGAGCGTGGCCTTTGCAGTGATGGTGAAAGTACCCACGGTATCGGGCACGGTGAAATCGAAGGCCGAAACGGTATCGGCCACAGACATGAAGGATGTTCTGAAGGTATAGAGAATCTCCTGGCTCTGGTCCTCTTCGTCCTCCGGAAGGGAAACGCCGCTCACCTCGAAATGGAAGGTCTGGCCCGGATTCACATAGGATGGGATGTCGCCTATTTCAAGGGTGCCCGACAAAGACTTGTATGTTGTTTCTTCTTCGTCTTTCTTACAGGAGGCAAGAAGCACTGCGCCGAGGGCAAGGAGAATGAGATATTTCGAAATTTTCATCTTTAACTGATTAATCGTGCAAATATGGGAATTTTCGAGGAAAAAACCCTTATTTTTGTACAAATTCTTTGCCAATGAAAAAGAGCAGCATACTGGTTGCGGCAATTCTGCTTTTGAGTGCCTGCAATCCGAAACAATACTACCAGTTCTCAGGCTACGCCCAGGGAGGAGTCTATAATGTGAAGTACTCCGGCATCAAGGCCAGTCCCGAAAAGGTGCGCGAAAAGGTGGACAGCCTGCTCAAGGAGATAGACTTCTGCCTTTCCGGCTACAACAAAGCATCGGAGCTGAGCCGCTTCAACGCCGGTGACAGCCTCGTGCCCAGTCCCATGTTCATCGAGCTCTACTGCCTTTCGCTGGACTGGTGGCAGAAGAGCGGAGGGGCTTTCGATGCGGCCTGTGCCCCGCTCTTCGACATCTGGGGCTTCGGCTTCAGGCAAGAAGAAATGCCGGACGAAAAAAGCATAAGCGAGTGCCTTGCAAACTGCGGCAGCGCACGGCTCATTAGCGCCGGGCAGGCCCGCAGCCTCATGGGGAAAAGAGTCTGCTCCCGCGATTTTCTCAGGCCCGAATTCCGCGAATCGGCCCCCGTGGAACTGAATTTCAACGCAATAGCTCAGGGCTACAGCTGCGATTTGGTGGCCGGGCTGCTCTCCGATATGGGCGCAGAAGATATGCTTGTGGACATCGGCGAAATTTTCTGCCGCGGCCTCAACCCCCAGGGCAAAGGCTGGACCATCGGCATAGACAATCCGGCCGATGGCAACGATACCCCGGGCAAGGACATCCGCGACATCTGGCAGGGCGACGGCAGCCCCTGCGGAGTGGTGACATCGGGCAACTACCGCAAATTCTACATCCGCGAGGGGAAGAAATACTCCCACACCATAGACCCGCGCAACGGAAGACCTGTGGAGCACAATCTCTTGAGCGCCACTGTAATTGCCCCGAGCGCGACCGATGCCGACGCTCTCGCCACTTATTTTATGGTCATCGGCTTCGGGCAGGCACGCGCCTATCTGGCACGGCATCCCGAGCTCAAGGCCTGCCTCATAACGGCAGATGAAGTCTGGAAAAATTATTGAAGCGTCACAAGGGAATCGGCCAGCCGGGCGGCAGCCATCCTGTGAGTTATGCAGATGATTGTGCGCTCGCCCCTGTAGCGCTCGCAAAGCCGCTGAAGCACAAGCTCTTCGGTTTCGATATCAAGGGCCGATGTGGCCTCGTCCAGGATGAGCACCCCGCCTTCGTGCAGAAGAGCCCGGGCAATGGCAATGCGCTGTGCCTGCCCTTCGCTCAGGCCTCTGCCCACTTCAGAGCAGGCAGTGTCCAGTCCTTGAGGCAGATCGAAAACAAACTCGGCAGCAGCAGTATAAAGGGCATCCCTCATCTGCTCTTCGCTGGCATCGGGCTTGGCCAGAAGCAGATTGGCCCTGATGCTGCCGCTCAGAAGGGAGTTGCCTTGAGGAACATACATAAAATTGCGCCGGGTGGACGGTCCGCATTCCACACTGCTGCCATCGGCCCCGCAAAGCAAAATCCGGCCCGATACCGGACTCAACAGGCCCAGAATGAGATTTGCGAGGGTACTCTTGCCTCTGCCGGTTGGTCCGCACACGGCAGTCAGCCTGCCCGATTCGAAAACGCAGTCGAAATCCTGGAATATCATGCGGCTGCGGCCCTCATAATGGAAAGTGAGCTTCTCCACCCTGAGCTCGGGCACCATACCCAGGGCCGAGAACGACTCCCCGGAATCCTGAGGCATGCTGTCGATGTCGAGCAGGCGGTCTTCGGACGAAAGGGCCTTGATGAAAGCCGGAATGTAGCTTGCCATAGTGGCAACGGGCCTCTGCACCTGGCCAACGAGCTGAAGGAAAGCCACCATGAGGCCGTAAGTCACGCTGCCGTCGCGAAGTCCGAACACTCCCCAGAGAAAGGCTGTGAGATAACCGGCCGAAAAGCCGAGCTGCATAAAGCTGCGCGATATTGCGGAATAGTTCAGGCGCTTGCGGGTGAGCCGGAGCTCTTCGTCCTGAAGGGAATCGAGCCCGTTTTCGATGGCCGATTCGCAAGACAGGCTCTTGACAAGGGCCCTGTTCTGCAGATGCTCCTGGATGTGTCCCTGGATGTTGCCGTCGATATTGCGCAAATCACTGGAAATGCGGCGCATACGCCTGAAGAAAAGCCTGGCGGCCAGCACTGCCACAGGCATTATCCACACCAGAATCCAGGCAAGCGAGGAACTCAGGCTGAAGAGCATTGCCACTGCAGCAATCAATTGAACCACAGTCACAAAACATTGCGGAAGAGAGGAGCACACAAACTCGCTCACCACCCGGATGTCCTCTTCCAGACGGTTCACAACGTCGGCGCTGTGATATTTGTCCCTGCCTTGCCAGCGGCTGCGGAGAGCCTTGCTGAAAGCCCTGGCGCGTATGTCGAGCTTGGCTTTGGTAAGGACATAGCCTTCGAGATAGCGGCTCACTATTCGGCAGGCTACCTGAAAAGCCATAATGCAGACCAGAAGCAGAACGCTCCGGGTCAATTCTCCACCTGAAATGGCGAGATCCACCACCTCCTTGCTATACCACACAAAGGCAAGGCCGGCTCCGGCCTCAAGCAGATAGACCAGAGTACAGACCAGCAGCCTGCCCCAAACAGGGGCAAGCAGGCCGAACAGTCCTTTCAGGCAGGGAAGGAAATTTTTCACTCCTGAACCAAAGAATTTTCAAGCCACTTTTGTGCCAGAGCCTCGGAGTCCTCCAGGGCCTTTTCGTGGCTCACTTCGTACTTCTCCTCCAGGAGAGCTGCCATATCCTCAAGGGTAAACTCCTTGTCTTCGAGGGACTTCCACAAATATGCGGCCGACTCGTTGAGCGAGACCATCTTGTTGAAATTCACCAGTGACACGTCCTCTGCAACAAGAACGTTGACTCCCACCACTTCGCGGAGTCTGAATCCTTTTGTCAAATGCATCTTCTTAATATTGCCAAAATTACACGTTTTACTATTCGGGGCGTATGGAGCCAAAGCCTCACCTTGAAGTTGTAGGAGCTTTTGCAGGTGAGCGACTCCCGGCCGCTGCGGTGCACTACGGAAATCACCTTTCCCTTTATATCCTCCTTCCTGCAAGTTTCTGTTCCTGCAAGATTGCCGTCGCCGCGCAGAGTCACCCTGTTCCCCTCTATACTGAACACACGGTGCAGCACATACTGGCTGTTGGGCAATTTGGCGAGCACCGCATCACCCACATCCCAGCTTTCCTTCCTCAGGCGCACGCTGTCGTGCCCCTCCTTGATAAAGGGAAGCATGCTGTTGCCCTTGGGGCGGAAAAGCACCTCCCGGCCCTCGTCCAGAAGCCCGCAGACCTGGTCGAACAGGATTTCGTTTGGAACGGTCATCTGCATGGCATCAATCTTTTACAGCCTCATAACACACTTTCGCCGCATCGGCATCGGGCAGACAATGCATCCTGAAACAAGGAACCGTGCCCACAATGGCATTGAAGCTGGAATGCAGGGCATCGCACATGGACGGCAGGAACTTGAGCCCGGAAGAGGAGCCGTAAATGAGGGCATAGGAGTCGAGCACGCCAAGCCTTTCGGCCCTGTTGAAAGGTGCCCGGCTTATCTGCACCAAAGCCCCCACGAGATAGTCCTCGTTCTTGTAGCAAGGGGTCTTGCCGCTCCAGGGGCTGCCGAAAACCCGCACGGAGCCGTTATCCATCACTCTGAGGATGGGATTGTCATCGTTCAGCAGACTGCTTCCGGGGATGTTTTCCAGCCAACGGCAACTGTGGGTGCTCTTGCCCGTTCCGCTCGGAGCCATAAAGAGATAGCCCTTCCCATTGCAGGAGATTACCGATGCGTGCACTTCCAGGGTGGAGTGCGAAGCGCAGCAGAAGGCGTACTGGAGCATCAGGGAATTGTTGAGGGCGAAAAGGGCCTCGGAAGGTTTCAGAACCTGCAGTTGGCCACGGCTGTAGTCCGGATTGAGCAGCAGACGCATACTGGTCGGGTGCCACTCCGTGACGGACGATTCGAACACCATCCCCTCCGCGCTCCGGTATATGCGGATTTTGGTCTCCCCTTTGGGACAAGGCTGGTCGTAGATAAGTTCCAGGTCCCCGCAAGGCAGGCTTTCCACCTCCTCCAGAACGAAGAGCGGACTGTCCGATTCACACTCAAAAGGCTCGTACTGCCCCAGACAGGAACACAAAGGGCTCCCCTCGGGCAGTACGATGCTGAATATATTTTCTGCTACTTTGTAAGTCTTTGTCATATTTGAAAGCATGAACTTACAAATATAGTCATATTTAAGCAAAGAAGGAAGAATTATCTTCTTGGACCTCCAGGAGGCGGACCCATAGGACCACCCATCCTCATATTCCCTCCTTGCTGGCCGCCGAAGTTGCCGAAGCGGTAGGTGAAGGAAAGGATGATGTAACGTCCGAGAGTATTGTTCACGCTCTCGCTGTGATAGTTGGATGTGTCTGTAACGGTGAGGTTCTTCGACTGTCCCAGAATGTCGTAGCACTTGAGCGCAAGGGTGGCTTTCTTCTTGAACACCAACTTCTGCAATTCGAGGTTGAAGATGTTTTCGCTCGGCTGAGGGGTAGAATAGCCATTATACCAGTTGTAACTGTACTCGCCCTTGGTTGTGAGCCCCCAACTGTCTATGGTCCAGATTACTGTGGACCTTATCTGATTGTTGAAGGTGAGGGTCTTGTCGTTTATGTCCTGAATCCTGTAGGTGCTGGAGTTCATTCTGCTGCGTCCGGAAAGCTCGATTTCTATGGCATCGTTGCGGTAACGGGCAACAAGACGCTCCGTTGTGCTCCAGGTATCGGTAACATTCTCCACGAACTTGCTGCGAATTTCATCGTAGTCGTTGAAGAAGGCAGTATAGTCGAGCGAGCCGTCGTCGAGGATGTAATCCGAGGTATTGATGCCCGTTCCTACATAGTTTGCCGCTGAAGACCAGTTCACCCTTGTCATATTCATAATGGTGAAGCCGCTCTTCTTTATAGGCAGATTGATATGCATGCTCAGGCCGGCCGATTTGGAGGCAGGACCGTTCATCGGCATGGTGTAGGCAATACCGTTGGTGTACCAGCTGGCGTTCACAATAGGATTGTCGTTGAAGCTGGCATTCCAGCGGGCGTTGAACGAAGCGTAGGTCTTTTTGTTGTTGTATCGGAAATCGCCCCTTATGGAGTGGTTGAAATACTGCGAGAGGTAGGGGTTACCGAACGATACGGCCAGAGGGTTGGAGTTGTCGGCCACAGTGATGAGCTGTGATGTGCTCGGCTGCTGAGAGTTGCCGAAATAGTGCATCCTGAAGCTGCCGTTTTCGCCGAGGTCGAACTGGGCCATTGCACTTGGCGCCCAGTTGAAGCGCACCATGGTGGTATCTACCGAATAGGAGGCGTTGTTGGTCCTGTTGGTGGATCGGCTCGGCTTGGCGCTGAATCCCAACTGGAAACGGTAGCCACTGCCCTGATAGAGAGCATTCACGCCTATGGTCTGGTTGACGAAGTCGTTGTAGATGCTGTTGGAATAGGAATCGACCCTGTCTCCGGACATTGCGTCGAAGGTGTCCTTGCTGGAGACCGAGCGGGACCAGCTGTAGCTGTAGTTGCCTTCGAGGTAGAAGTTGCCGCCCAGAGGCTGGGTGAATGTGGCCCTGCCCCAAAGGGTGTAGGAATTGGCCACCTGGTTGAAAGACTGGTTCACAGCCGATTCCGAAGAAGTGCTGCCGTCTTCGTTGTATATGGTGGTGTTGGAATTATTGGTTCCCACAAGGGAGTTGTCGCTCACATTGAATCGGCCCATAATGGTCATAGTCCTGCCCGGCTGGCCGAGTTTCTGGCGCAGAAGGGCAAAGCCGCTGGCCGTGAGGCTCTTGTTGTCGCCGGTGGTGAGGTTCCAGCTGGAGTTGGCTGGAGCCCAGACATCGGAAGCGAAAGAATAGGTGCTGGTGGAATCGTTGTTTTCCTCGGTGTAGCTGCCATAGCCGATGTTGAGCTGAGGCTCGAATACTATGGAGGTGTTGTCGGAGAACTTGTGCTCCATCCTCATTCCGAAGCGGTGGCCGCCGGTGTTGGTGATGTTGTTGCCGCTGGAGATGTTGTTGAGGTTGCCGTCGGTGAGGTAGGTGGTCTTGTCCACATCTTCCTTAACGTATTTGCGGCTGTCGTTAAAGGAGTAGTTGCCGCTGAGCTCCATTTTATTGTCGAAGAGGTTGACTCCGCCGTTGAGACCCAGCATGCTGGAAGTGGTGATGCCGTTTCCACGGCCCCATCCGCCCTGTCCGCGGCCCATTCCTCCGCCCATTGCGCCCATCATGGAGCCGGCAAAGTCGTTGAATCCGCGATTGTTAGTATTGTTGGAGTTGGCTATGAAAGCCAGCTGCTTGTCTTCCTGGAAACTGCCCACGAATGCTGCTCCCTGATAGCGCCAGTCGCCCTGAAGATCGGTGCTCGGGATGTCGTGTCCGCCGCCGAGCATCACATTTCCAAAGGCACCCTTCATCATTCCCTGCTTAACCACGAGGTCTATGATGGTCTCCTCCTCGCCATCGTCGATACCGGTGAACTGCGCCTGGTCGGATTTCTTTTCGATAACTTTCACCTTCTCTATGATATTGGCCGGCAGGTTTTTGGTGGCGAGCTGAGGGTCGTTGAGGAAGAAGGTCTTGCCGTCGACGGTGATTTTATCTATTTTACGGCCGTTATGTGTTACGCTTCCGTCTTCCGACACTTCCATTCCCGGAATTTTCTTGAGCAGGTCCTCGAGCATGTCGTTGTCGGTAGTCTTTACCGACGAGGCCGTGAAGGCTATGGTATCGGACTTCATCTGGATTGGGTTGCCCACGGCCGATACTTTTGCGGCGCTGAGCTGCTCTGCATTCGGGTCCATTTTTATGGTCCCCAGATCCACATCGGCGTCCTTGATGGTAAACTGCTTTTCAAGAGCCTTGTATCCAAGAAATTCCGCCTTGAGGACATAAGTTCCCGGACGAAGGTCGGTAACGGTCATTGCGCCATTGTCCTCGGTCAAGGTCAAGGCCGTAGGCTTTTCGGCCTGTGGTTTGGCAATGACCACGGTCACAAAAGAAAGAGCCTCCCCGTTGGAAGCATCTTTGAAAAGTGCTTTTACAGCAAATTTGCCTTGTGCATCTGCCATAAAGCACGAGAGCATTACTCCAAAAAAGACTAATGCAGATCTAAGTTTCAGTCTCATTTTATAATTCTGTCTGGATTCGCAGCTATAAATTTTTCCCACGAGCCTGAGCTTTTGAGCCCTGCAAAAGGACTCGTAAGATGATAGTAATGACACAAGGCAATTGCCAATGCATCAGTACAATCGAGGTGCTCCTCTTCAATTATTATGCCAAGAGTTTTCTGTACCATCAAGGAAACTTGCTCTTTGGAAGCGGCGCCGTTTCCGCATACGGCAATCTTGGCCTTGCGCGGGGCATATTCGCAGATTTCGAGCCCGTGATGCCTGGCCGCTGCGATTGCCACGCCCTGGGCTCTTCCTAACTTGAACACCACCTGGGCATTTTTTCCCATAAAGGGCGATTCTACAGCGAGACACTGCGGAGAATAAGTAGAGCAGAGCGAATCCACAAAGGAGTAAATCCTGTCCAGCTTGGCATAGGAATCGGCCTCCTTGTGCAAATCGAGGATTCCGGCATCCACAAACTCCGCCTTGCCCTTCTCATTAATACGCACGAGCCCGAAACCAAGGAATTTGGTTCCGGGGTCGATGCCTAATATTGTCTGTACTTTAGTCAATCTTGTCAAAACCTGTATATGGACGCAGTACTTCAGGGATGATGATTCCGTTCTCCGTCTGGTTGTCTTCGAGCAGTGCAGCCACTACACGAGGCAGTGCGAGAGAACTTCCGTTGAGAGTATGCGCCAACTGGGTTTTTCCTTCCGCATCGCGGTAGCGCAGGTGCAGACGGTTGGCCTGATAGGTTTCGAAGTTGCTCACCGAAGAAATCTCCAGCCAGCGGCCCTGGGCAGCGCTCCAGAGCTCGAAATCGTAGGTAATGGCCGATGTGAACGAGAGGTCGCCGCCGCAGAGTCTGAGGATGCGGTACTTGAGACCGAGCTTGTTCACGAGGGATTCAACGTGTGCCACCATTTCGTCGAGAGCGGCATAGCTGTCTTCCGGCTTCTCCACACGCACGATTTCCACCTTGTCGAACTGATGCAGACGGTTGAGGCCGCGCACGTCCTTGCCATAAGAACCGGCCTCGCGGCGGAAGCAAGGGGTATAGGCGGTGAGCCTCTGAGGGATTTGGTCGGCAGGGAGAATCACATCGCGGAAAATATTGGTCACAGGGACTTCAGCCGTTGGGACGAGATAGAAATCGTCCAGCTCGGCATGGTACATCTGGCCTTCCTTGTCAGGAAGCTGGCCTGTTCCGAAGCCCGATTCTTTGTTCACCACTACCGGCGGCTCAACTTCCTTGTAGCCTGCTGCAGTGTTGCAGTCGAGGAAGAAATTGATGAGCGCCCTTTGCAATTTTGCACCTTTGCCCTTATATACAGGGAATCCGGCACCTGTAATCTTGACTCCGAGGTCGAAGTCGATGATATCGTATTTCTTTGCAAGGTCCCAGTGAGGAAGAGCCCCTTCCGGAAGCTTGACCTCCGGACCGCCCATCTTCACTACCAGATTGTCCTCCGACCCGGCTCCTTCCGGAACAAGGTCGCAAGGGATGTTCGGGAGCAGCACGAGATTGGCATTGAGCTGTTTTTCAGCATCGTCCATCTGGGCAAGCAATTCTGCCGAGCGGGCTTTGAGCTGGGCCACTTCGGCCTTTGCCTGCTCAGCCTCGTCCTTCTGCCCCTGCTTCATAAGGGAGCCGATACGGGCCGATATTGTTTTCTGCTGGGCAAGAAGAGCATCGCTCTGTGTCTGGAGGGAGCGGCGCAGGGCATCGAGCTCAAGCACTTTGTCCACGATTGGCTTGGCGTCAAAATGTTTGACCCCAAGTTTTTCGACAACCCACTGAGGGTCATCACGAAGCATTTTAAGTGTTAACATATTCTCTGAAAGAAAAAGGACCTACACCTCGAACTCGAAGTGTAAGTCCAATATTCAAACTTCCCTCGAGTTTAGTTCTCAAAAGGGACTACCGATACGTAAGACTTGTTCTCTCTCTTGCGGGTGAACTTTACGGTTCCATCTACAAGTGCATAGAGAGTATGGTCTTTACCCATACCTACATTTTTGTCAGGATTGTGGACTGTGCCCCTCTGGCGGACGATGATATTGCCTGCCTTTACGGTTTCTCCACCGAATTTCTTGAGTCCAAGACGCTTGCTTTGTGACTCACGACCGTTCTTTGAACTTGATTGACCTTTCTTGTGTGCCATAATTCAATTCCTTTTTAATTAAGCGAGTACAATCTCAGCGATTTGAATCTTGGAGAGTTTCTGACGATGTCCGTTGCACTTGTCGAAACCTTTGCGACGGATTTTCTTGAATACAAGAACCTTGTTGGCTCTTACGCTGTCTGAAAGCACTGTTGCCTTTACGACTGCGCCATTTACATAAGGAGCTCCGACGGTAACGTTGCCCTCGTTCTCAACGAGAAGCACTTTGTCGAACTCCACAGCGGCACCTTCTGCCTGCGGAAGGCGGTTGCAGAAGATTTCGTTGCCAGCTTCAACTTTAAACTGCTGACCTGCAATATCTACGATTGCGTACATAAAATAAGTAAAACTTTAAAAGTTTTGACTGCAAGCGGATTTCCCTATGAAACCTCTTATGGAGCTCGACAGCCTTCTGATTATTGGGCTGCAAAAATAGAAAATTTTTCTTTTTTACGCAAAATAATTTATAAATTTGTACAGAACAAGCTAAACCCTATGTCTGCCACATTCATATACGACCGCCCGGTGAGCGGGAAGGCCTTTATAGGCCGCAAGGAAGAAAAGGAAAAGGTGCTCAAAGCCCTCTCCCAAAAGATGAATGTGGCCATCTATGAACCCGACCGCAGCGGCAAGACTTCCCTGCTCCTCCAGGTTAAGAACGAAAGCAAAACCCTGATCGACACTCCCCTTTGGGCCGAATTCTCCCTTCTGAGCTGCCGCAGCGCGGAAGATTTCCTGAGCAAGGCATTCCGCTCCACCTATGCCCTCATGAGCACCGAGGACAAATCGGCCCTGGAAAACGAATATCTCCATTTCGGCGGGGCTCTCAGCGACGACGACATCCGCAAAGTCCTCACCTTCCCCTATCTGCTGGCGCACAAAAAGAAAAAAAGGCTGATTATAACCGTTTACGAATTCCAGAACATACTTCAGGCAAAGGACGGAGACAGGGTGCTGCGCATTTTCGAAGAGGTGGTGCGCAAAAGCAGTCCGGAGCAGAAGGCCTTCTGCACCTGGATTTGGACAGGCTCACAGGTGAACGCAATGAAATACATCTTCGAAAAACAGAAGTATTTCTTCCGTATGGTTCAGAGGGTGAAACTGGAGAGCATTCCGTACCGCGAGATAGAAAACCATATAATCAAAGGCTTTTTGGTGAGCGGAAAGGTAATAGAGAAAGAGCAGGTTCAGGAGATTTTCGATGTGCTTCGCGGGAACATCTACTACCTCAACCACCTCTGCGCCATCTGCGACGGACTCAGCAGGGGTTACATTATGGAAAGTGTGGTACAGGAGAGCATCCTTTCCCTTCTGAATGTGCACGAGCCTCATTTCAAGGCGCTCATGAATGATCTCACCGATTTCCAGATTTCTCTGCTCAAGGCAGTGCTCGACGGGCAGACCCGTTTCAGCTCCGCCGCCGTGATAGAGCAGTACGGGCTGAGTTCATCGGCCAATGTAAGGCGCATAAAAGACGCTCTGTGCAAAAAGGAAGTGATTACCTTTCTGGACAACGACAGCGCCATCATCCTGGATCCTCTGCTGGAGTACTGGCTGCGGAAGTATTATTTTGTTTTTTGAATTTTTTTACTACCTTTGCAGTCCATTTTTGAAACCAGAAAGAAAAAGGGGGTGATTTAAGGAATGATTATCGTACCGGTAAAAGAAGGCGAGAATATCGAAAGGGCTCTTAAGAAATTCAAGAGAAAATTCGAGAAGACAGGCGCAATCCGCGAACTCCGTGCGCGCAAGAACTTCGAGAAGCCTTCAGTAAAGAAGCGTATGGCCAAAATGAAAGCCATCTACGTTCAGCACCTCCGTCTTGAAGAGGAACAGTAATTTTTCAATACAAACACATCAGCCGGCCCACTTGGACCGGCTGATTTTATGTTGCCAGATGCTTTCGAAACAACTTTATCAAAAAGAGTATCCGAATCCGGCATAAAAGTATTCTCCGTTATCATTGAAGGCGTATCCGAAATCAAGAAAGAACCCAAATGATATTTTCAAACCTACTTTTGCCATAATATCAAAGCGCTTATCCGGTTTGATGGTCTCTTTTTCATTATCATATTCCATTGTGGCTTTGGCAAGATATGTAATATCTGCTCCTGCATAAGGAACAATGGCAGTAAAACGTTCTTCTGAGAACCATAAATAATATCCCAACTCAATAGGAAGAATAATATAATGGCTTGTAGTAGTGAGGGTGCTGCCATAGATTTTGGTGTGTGCGAAAGAGGTACCGTATCCTATCTGTGTTCCTAAATATAAAGAGTTGTCAAAGAAATGATTGTTACCCATAGAGAAAAACATGCTCATAGCATCGGAAGACAAGAACCCGTATCTGATTTCATCTATTAACACATTGGATGGACCGGAAGAATTGTTGATGTTTGTATTTATAGGAGGCACTGTTCTTTCGGCTTTTGAATCTGCCAAATAGAGCTGTTCCGAAGATGCCTCAACTTCATTTATCTTTTCCTTTTGCATTGTCTCGACTTCATTTTTCTCCACAAGTGGAATCCTGATTTTCATTCCGACATAGGTATATTTTTCAAGTGCAGGATTGGCTTCAAGAAGTGCGGACTTGGAAACATTATAACTTTTTGCAATTGATTCTACAGTCTCACCTTTTGCAATAATATGACTCTTATATTCCTGGGCAAAAACTGAGCAGGAAAAGGAAAAGAGATAAAAAACTAAAAGTAATGATGTTATTTTTTTCATAGAATAGAAAACATTAAACTTTCCAATATTGGTCATTCTTATACCGATATTTTTGAAAGCCACATATTAAGTTCTTTATTATGGGCTAATTTTCTACTGTCCTCGTCAACGTTAATTGTAGCTATAAAGCACTCACTTAAATTACTATCAAAAATTCCTTGATCAATTTGACTATCCTTTACCAACAAGATTGGCATGCCTTTCATCAAACCCATTCCAACTTCAATATCGTTCCAAGGAGTAGCTATCCATTTATTGTTCCATTTTTCTTCATCTTTTGTATTAGGACGATATATTGCTTCTTGTATATTGGTTTGTTTAAAACCAAAGACTACCATCGCAGACGAGTTTAGTATCTTCTCTCTCACCCGATTTAATTGTCCATAACAAGGATAATCGTCCCTTATATAATAATGGACACGATATCCTAGACTTTCCAGATACGATTGATAATCCTTTGTCAACAACTCCTCCTCTTTACTCATTATACTCGGCATCGAGAAGAAAATCATCTTTTCAAGTGCTGAATGCTTTGCTGTGACTGGCTCGGATAATGGAAATATCAGCCGGCCATTCTCTTGAACAAGATGATTTTGAATATCTTCAGGTATATTTATAGCATCAGTAAAATCTGCGCCTTTCAAAATAACATTTTTAAAAGTGACATTCGTCAAATCTGCTTCTCTAAAAATCGCGTTGGAGAAATCACAATTTTTGATTTGTGTACAAAAGAAAACTGAACGATAAAAAATTGCACGTCCACGTATATTTTCAAAAAGAGCATACGATAAATCACTTAAAAATAAATCTGTGTTATCCATTATTATAAAGGCCCCATCCTTTCTTCCCAGATAAACATCTTGAAGATTAGTCCGCTGGAGATCAAGACTAGATAAATCCACTGCGTAAGCTAAACCATCCGCCAAAGATTTTTGATAAATACCTGTGGGTAGTATTCTTAACATTGAAGTAATGACGTTTATTGCTTCAGTTTGCAGATAAGGGAATTCCCGGCTTATTTTCGTATTCAAAAAACGTCTTAGCATTATCGCCGAGGATAATTTAGACACATTATCAGGCGAAGACAATCCCAATAAAATGTTATTGAATGAATTTCTTGATTCTTCTTTGCGCTTATTTGAGTTTTTAAAGTCGAAAATATCATTTATGAAAAACTTTAAAACTCCGACAACTATGCCAATTATAACAGTAGCAATAGCAATTATCGCGGCAACCTCTGAGAAACTAAACTGCGCCATTCCCATTTGTTATTAGAAAAAGATTCAAACATTCATCATTTGTGTACGCCCCGTTGCCGTATCTTCATAGAGAATCAACAAGTGCAAAATTTGATAACCAGAAGATTTACGTCAAATAACGTCTATATGTCTTGCCCATCCAAGCCTTTTTGGGGTTAGCTGAACATTACAAAAATAAGAAAATAGTTTGAAATTCCACAAGATGGAGTTTGGAATAAGCATACTGCAGCATCGTTGCCAATAATATTGTACTCTTGTTGTTGAAAACATTGTACCATTGTTGCCAACCTTACTGCATATCATCTTGCCGAAATCACTGCACTTCTGCTTGCCGATAACAACAGTGCGCAGAAATAATTTTCGCCCTGTGGCATATTGCTTAGGACAAGGCACACAGGGTTTTACTCCTGAGCCGATATTAGCACTCAACACTAATCTTTATGACCCCCTCTTCCCTGTTCTCAAACACCCTGTAAGCCTCTTCAATCTCCTCCAGCTTGTACCTGTGAGTGATTAGCGGTGTAGTATCAATCAATCCTTGCTCAATCAGTTTCAAGATCTCCGCACAGTCGCAGCCATCCACACCGCCGGTCTTGAAAGTGAGATTCTTGCCGTACATTTCAGGTAGAGGAAGCACTTGTGGCCTGTCGTATAGGGCGACTACGGTGACGATTGCATTCGGTCGGGCAGACTGCCAGGCGAGCTGGAAGCTGGTATCAGATCCGGCCACCTCGATGACTACATCCGCACCGCCAAGAGGTGCAACGTATGCACCGGTGCACGCCGTGCACTCCTCCGGTGTAGTCACTATCACATCCGGGTAATGCTGCTTTATGAATTCTCGTCGTTCCTCGGATTTCTCACACACGATGATGTGCTTAGGGTGCTTCAGCATCACGCACAGCAGGGTGCAGATGCCAGTCGGACCGGCACCGATAATCAGCACGGTATCTTCTTCCTTGATTTCGGATATTCTGGCGGCCCAGAAGCCGGTGGCAAGTATGTCACCGACGAACAGCGCCTGTTCATCAGTAACACTGTCCGGAATTTTGTTGAGTCCCTGGTCAGCATACGGGACACGGACGAATTCTGCCTGACCACCATCGATGCGGCAACCGAGAGCCCAGCCGCCGTCTGGTGACTGACAGTTGTTGACATAACCGTGCTGGCAGAACCAGCATTCCCCGCAGTAGGTTTCGACGTTGACAGTTACCCTGTCACCGGGCTTTACCGAATGAACCTGCTCCCCTACTTCGGTGACAATGCCTACCATTTCGTGGCCGACAGTTATTCCCGGGACGGCACGGGGCACGCTGCCGTGCTTGATATGCAGATCACTGGTGCAGATGCTCGCCAAAGTGACCTTCACTATGGCGTCTTTCGGATTCAGGATTTTCGGCTCAGGCTTCTCCATCAGGGCGAAGCGGCTCTTTTCTATGTAGGTGTATGCTTTCATCCTCTTTACTGTCAAACCCTTTTCGTTATGGCCTAAGACATGCCAGCGGGATTACGTGGACACCATCGGGACGTGTGTAGGCTATTGGTCCTCCAGTCAGGACAATCTTCAAGTCCGGTTCACGGAGAGGGACTTGCTTCTCGGTTTTGTTAGCTTCTTGAACTAGTCTGTGAATCTCGCACAGGTGTGTTGCGCCTTCTTCTATTTCTTTACTTCCCAATTTACATTCGATTAGAGCATACCGCTCGTCTTCCAAATGCAGAACCAAATCTGCTTCGAGTCCATATCTATCCCGATAGTAGGATACGTGGCTGTTGAAATCTGCGGTATATGCTTTCATGTCCCTAATACACATCTGCTCAAATATGAAGCCGAAAGTTTTGAGTTGTGTTTCCAGAGCTGCTGCGTTGATACTCATGGATGCTACTGCAATTGAAGGGTCAGAAAAGCATCTTTTTGGAGCACTCCGTATCGCCGTCTTGCTGCGAATTGCAGGGCACCATGCGTCAATGTCCTGGATGACAAATAATTTCTCAAGTGCTCCTATATAATCATCCAATGTATCCATAGATATTTCTATGTCTCCAGAAGCTGTGATGTCCGCAAGAATACTCGTCTTCTTGGCTAAAGTACTGATATTTCGTGCATAGGAGCGCATTATCTGACGTGCTATCTTGGGGTTTCTATCCTTTTTATCCACGGCAGAGATATCCTGCTCACAGACTGTATTGACATAGTCATTTGCAATCATTGTCGCAGCCCTTTCGGTCAGTTGCAGAGAAGCTGGCCATCCGCCTCGACATGCTGCACGAATCAAGTCCGGAATATCCAGAGTGCTGGCGGCACCATCTATATCGAGGTTGGGATTGTCGAATAACTCATGTAAAGAGACCTGCCCGGTGGATTCTTTAGACTCCCACAGACTCATAGGGTACATCTTCATACGCGTAATGCGTCCTGTTCCGGTATGCTTGATTTTGGATTTATCCACTGTGTTCGAACCCGTAAGAATATACTGTCCCGGCCTTCCTCCTTCGTTATCCACTGCGGTTCGGACAGCATCCCACACTACAGGAGCATCCTGCCATTCATCGATTAGACGTGGTTGTGCGCCCTTCAACAATAATGAAGGCTTTGTATCTGCAGTGGCCATGTAATTGGCAGCCATATCCGGATCATGCAGTTTGATAACACTCCTGGCTATTTGCTCAGCTGTTGTTGTCTTGCCTGTCCATTTAGGTCCTTCAATCAATACCGCGCCAAAAGCTTCCAATCGGTCTTTGAGCATTTGGTCAGCCACACGTTCAAGATATTTCATAATCATTCAAAGATTAAAACGCAGTAAATATATATAAAATCTCGCGATTTTAGGCCGGTTTAGATAAAAATCAAGAC
>CAMGFA010000012.1 GCA_946055165.1 uncultured Bacteroidales bacterium | reverse complement strand
AGGCCCTAATTTCGCTAAAATGAAGTATTTTCAGTCAAAATAGCGAAAAAAGGCCTTAATTTCGCTAAAATGGCACCGTAGCTAAACCAGTCCTGTAGCTAAACCAGTCCTGTAGCTAAACCAGTCCCGTAGCTAAACCAGTCCTGTAGCAAAACCAGCACCGTAGCTAAACCAGCCCCGTAACTACACCTCTGCTCAAGCCCCGCCATCTAAAATAATGGCCACCTGCAAAGGGTGGCCATTAAAATAATTTCTGGTGAATACCTCTTATAGCGAGTATTCGCGGCCGTATTTGAGCTGCTGCCCGAGGAAACTTTCGGCGTAAACGAGCTTGTAATCAACCACTTTGCCATGTTTTACCACAGGCACGATATCCGGGTTCACAAAACCTCCGTAAGGCTTGAGATTCAGCGCTGCGTAGCGCTCCAGCACTTCCTTGTGCAGTTCCGGGTCGATATCCACGGCATATTTCTCCACCAGTGCCTTTCCCGCAGCGTAGTCGCCCTCGCTCTTGATCCTCTGAACTTCAGCCAGAAGCTTTCCAAAGAGCCCGCGAAGCGCCTCGTAATCGTTTACCACGAAATAGGTCTTGCCATCACGCACTTTCTTTTCAATCACATTGTCTGCGTGCCCTTTTTCGTAGCACCACTCGGCGATGAGCTTGCGGTTCTGCATGTGGGCCTCGGTGTTCTTTGCTCCGAGCTCGACACGGGTGAACTGGGTGAAGAGACCGTTGCGGATAAATGTCGCATATTCAGCCTTATAGGCATCTTTGTCGGGCATAATGCCGAGCTCTACCAGTTTCGGATCGGCCGCATAGTAGAGGCCGAAAAGGTCGGCGCGGGTCTCTTCCAGGGCCGATGAGTACTCGCCCATTGCAGTGGACGATACGCCCGGCAGCAGCTGGCCCGAGCCGTGGCCCAGACATTCGTGCAGGTCGGTGTGTACCTCGCTTGCATAGGAACCCCATTTGCGCACAAGCTCCTTTTCTGCATCGTCCCAGGCGAACTCGTCGAGAAGGTTGTTCGGCGATTCGTTGGCTGCGTAGTCGTAGGCGTGGGTGATGTTTGCTATTGTAACTGACTTGCTGCCATATTCTTTGCGAATCCAGTCCGCGTTAGGCAGGTTAATTCCAATTGGCGTGGAAGGGTAGGAGTCGCCGCTGATGCAGGCGACGTTTATGACTTTGGCCGATACTCCCTTGACCTCCGGCTTTTTGAAGCGCGGGTCAACAGGGGAGTTGTCCTCGAACCACTGGGCATTTGCCGATATGATCTCCGTTCTTTGGGAGGCCTCGTGATCCTTGATGTTCACATTGCCTTCCCAGGCGCCTTTGCGCCCGAGCGGGTCGTTGTAGTCTTCCACAAAGCCGTTCACGAAATCAACCGTTCCGTCCAGCTCCTTGACCCAGACGATGTTATATTCGTCCCATTTGCGCAGGTCGCCTGTGCGGTAATAGTCCACAAGAAGTCCGATGCATTTGCGCTGGGTGTCGTTCTCGGCCACAGCGGCCGCTTTTTCCAGCTCTTCGCAGATTTTCTCAATGTAGCCGGAATACAGGCCACCGACGCACCATGGCAGTTCCACCACCTTGCCGTTTTGCTTGACTACCTTTGTGTTGAGGCCGTAGGAGATCGGGTGAGGGTCCGATGCATCCTCGATCGAGGCGTAGTAGTCCTCAACTTCCTTTCGGCTCACACCGTCGTAGAAGTTCACGGCAGAGAGGCGGACTATATCGCCGCTGCTGCTTGTGGACCTTCTCTGAAGGCCTTCAGAACGGTCGTACACGAAGTCCAGCACAGCACTGTCGCAGCATTTGCAGTCTTGCATAAGCCCGGCGAAATAATCGCGGCTGCACTCGGGGAAGAATTTGTCTTCGGCATAGTGGTGGTGTACGCCGTTGGAAAAGAACACGCGCTTGGCGTACACTTCGAAATTGCGGAAGTCTTCGCAGTCTCTGTTTCCCTGGTAGTTTTCAAGAATACTTTCGAGTACCTTTCTCAAGGCCAGATTGTTTTCGCAGTTCTGGTCCCAATAAATGTCGCGGCCCCATTTGGCAGCTTCTGCAAGATGGTAAACGTATTCTTTTTGCTGGAGGCTGAGTCCGTCCCAACCCGGAACCGTGTATCTTATTACTTTGAGGTCCGCAAATTCGTCGAGAAGATAGCGGAAGCCTTCTTCTTTGTCTTTATTGTTTGTGCAGGAAAAAAGTGCAAGGGAACTGAGTCCTATCATCATTGAAATTTTGATAATTCTTTTCATTATTAGAATAGTTTGAGATTGTCGAAAGATGGCTTGAGTTCGCCGTTTTCAATTTTGTGTACAATTTCTACCACTTTGTCGTTCTTTGGGGTAGGCACTCCTACGCGGCGGCCGAACTCGCTCACAACTCCGTTGATGGAGTCGATTTCGGTCTTTTTGCCGTGCTCGATGTCTTGAAGCATACTTGCCTTGAGCAGGGCGTGTTTCTTTATTGCCAGAGGGATGATGGCGTAGGCAAAGGCCTTTTTCAAAGGATTGTGGTAGTCGAGGAGTTTCACTATGTCCTTTCCCTGAACCGGCTCGATTTTGATTCTGGCTTTGGCGCAGACATCTATGCATTCCTTTATTATTGCCTGAACGATTTTGCGGGACTCCTTGTCTTTGGCGGCTTCTCCAAAAGTGCTGCCCAGCACGGTGCTCATTCCGGAGAAGGCTGAGTTGATGAGCAGTTTGCTCCATCTGGAGCCCACGAAATTGCTGTCCACCTCGACTTTTCCCATAAGTTCGAGAAGTTTCTTGACCTCATCGAAGTGTTTGTTCGGGTTGGGGCAGATTGCTCCGAGACTGAAGGTGAGGGAATCGGGCTCGCTGGTGAGTTCGCAGACTCCCGGTTTCAGCATTGTGGCACCCCAGGCAACCGTGCAGCCGAGAACCCTGTCCGGGCCCACTATGTTGGCAATCTTGTATTCAGGCAGTCCGTTCTGCAGGGTGACAATTACTCCGTCCGGGGCGAGATAGTCCTTGAGGAAGGAAACTACCTGCTCGTTGAACTGCTGCTTGGTGAGAAGGATTATTATGTCGTAGCTGCCTTGCATCTGGTCGGGAGTGAAAGCTACAAGCTTTTGGGTGAAGTTCATTGTACCCACAATTCTGGCTCCGTTTTTCTGAAGAGCTTCAACGTGAGCCTTGTTTCGGTTGATCAGATCGATTTCACCACCGTTCTTTGTGATGAATGCGCCGAGAATGGTTCCCAGAGAACCGGCGCCGTAAATTGCTGCTCTCATATCCAATAGTTTTTACTGCTGCAAAGTAAGCAAAAATTATGCAAAAAAGAAACCGCCCGGAAAAGGGGCGGTCTCATAAACTGTTCAAAGGGTGTAAACTTACTTTGTGATGACCTTGGCCATTTCACAAACTTTGTTTGAGTAACCCCACTCGTTGTCGTACCAGGCGCAAACCTTTACGAAAGTAGGATCGAGCTGGATACCGGCCTTCTCATCGAAGATGGAGGTGCGGGCATCGTTGCGGAAGTCTGTGGAAACAACAGCCTCGTTGGTGTATCCGAGAACGCCCTTGAGTTCGCCTTCGGAAGCCTCTTTCATTGCCTCGCAAATCTCAGCATAGGTAGCAGGCTTTGCAAGTTCGCAGGTGAGGTCTACGAAAGAAACGTCAGATGTAGGAACGCGGAGTGACATACCGGTAAGTTTGCCGTTGAGCTCAGGAAGAACCTTGCCTACAGCCTTTGCAGCACCTGTAGAAGAAGGGATGATGTTCTCGAGGATGCCGCGGCCGCCGCGCCAGTCTTTCTTTGAAGGACCGTCAACGGTCTTCTGGGTAGCTGTAGCAGCGTGAACGGTTGTCATAAGACCACGTACAATACCGAACTTGTCGTTGAGGACCTTGGAGATAGGTGCAAGACAGTTGGTGGTGCAGGAAGCGTTGGAGATGATTGTCTGTCCGGCGTAGGTGGTGTGGTTTACACCATATACGAACATAGGAGTTGCATCCTTGGAAGGAGCGGACATGATGACTTTCTTTGCACCGGCCTTGAGGTGAGCGGAAGCAAGTTCCTCTGTGAGGAAGAAACCTGTTGACTCAACAACTACATCTACGTTGAGGGCACCCCAAGTGATCTGTGAAGGATCCTTCTCAGCGAATACCTGAATTCTGTTGCCATCTACGATGAGGTAGTTCTCCTCAACCTTGATGTCGTGCTTGAACTCTCCGTGTACTGAATCGTACCTGAGCATGTAAGCGAGATAGTCGGCATCGAGAAGGTCGTTGATACCTACAACCTGAATGTCGTTTGCGAAATTTTCAACTGCTGCACGGAATACCATACGTCCGATACGGCCAAATCCGTTAATACCAAGTTTAATCATTGTGTTTATAAATGTTTAAAAAAGTTTTTACTTTATTTCCCAAATTTTGGGCGTGCAAATTTACCAAATTATTGAAAAAAAGCAAAATCTTCTTTCAGATTTTTGGAAAGTCGTAGAGATTGAGTCCGGTCTGCGGATCGAAGATTCTCTGCGGATGCTGCCCTTCGAGAACTCTTACAAAGAGCTCGCAGGCTCCGTTGATTGTTGCGCAGAGAGCGTGGCCTCCGACAAGGCTGTAGTCGCGCCGTCCCAAGCTGAGATGAACGTGAAGATAGACTTTTCCATCCTTGCGGGAGACATTCCCGCACAAGTTGCTGATTTCCATCTGTTCTTCGAAGTGTTTGTCGACATACTGCTTTGTTGCCGGGTCCAGGAAGCGGAGAGTTGCTTCGCTCACTGCGCCCAGTCCGCTGATTTCCGCGGCCTGGATGTCCTCGTCCTCACAGAACTGTCCGAGGGCTGAAATTATTTCCTCGTGGTTGCCGATGCTGAGAATGTAGTTGCCGCCCTGCCTGCTGAAGCTGTAGCGTGCTGTGTGTTTTACTGTTTCCATTGTATTGCAAATTAATATCAATCTTCTTTTCTTTTTCTGAATTCCCTCGGGGTGCAGCCGCGGCATTTCTTGAACCTGGTGCTGAAATAGCGGGAAGAGCCGAAACCGCACTGCTCCGAAATGTCGCTTATGGACGATGCCGTATTGAGCAACAGTTCGCAGGCCTTTCTCATCCTCACTTCTTCTATGTATTCCCAAATGCCCTTTCCCGTAATTTCTTTGACTTTGTTGTACAGGGAAGCCCGGCTCATTGTCATATTGCTGGTAATCATGGAGATGTCGAGTGCAGGATTGGAGATGTTCTCGAGGATGAGGCTGTCGAATTTGTGCATGAAGCCGCTGTTCATCGCCCTCATCTGTTGTTCCAGCCTCTTCATCTTCTTGTGGTAGAGCTTGATTATCAGGTAAATGACCGATGAGAGCACTATTGCTGCAATGAGCACCAGGAACCAGATTTGAGCATACCATGGACGCAGCACCCTGATGTTCAGCAGTTTTACTGCATCGGACCAGTTGCCTTCCGGGCCGAGCACTGCCGCACGAATTTCGTATCGGCCGCTCTGAAGGTCGTGAAGGACCAGGAAGTCGTCGTAGGTTTCGATGCTGTAGTCCGTTTTGCCTTCGACCTCGTATCTGTAAACATAGCGGTCGAAAGGATCGGCCATGGACAGGCCGAAGTTTATGCTTATTGCGGGGAAGGACGATGGCAGGCGCAGTGTGCCTTTGTCGGGACTGAGTTTGCGGCCGCCCATGCTCAGGGAGAGAATCTGCAGCTGCTGCCGGGGCTGGAACTGCTCTTTGTGCCGGCTGTCGCGGTTTATTCTGATGAGTCCTTTGGTGCCTCCGAGGTAGAGCTGGTTTTCGTCGCTGAGGCCTGTGAGGATTTCGTTGGCGGCAATTCCTTCGTTTTCGCCCATAAGTTCGATTTTGGAGCCTCGTTTGCGGAAAAGAGTGTTGTCGGCTGCAATCCAAAGCTCGTCTCCGGAGGCTTGCAGGCGGCTTATCCTGTTGAAGAGCCTGGTCTTGACTTCCTGAATCTCGCCGCTTTGGAGGCTGTAGCTCAGCAAGCCCGTACCAGTGCCTATCCAGAGGCTGTCTCCGATCTGGGCGGCGCTGTTTATTTTTCTGCCTTGCAGCCCGATACCCAGATTCTCAATCTTGAGATTTTCGCTGTCGAGCCGGAAAAGTTGGTCGGAAGTGAAGGCGAAATCCTTGCTGATCAGCTGCATTTCTGCAATGGAGAGGGTATTGCTCGGGGAGTAGATGCTGAAACGGCCGTTGCGCGGGTTGTAGTCATAGACATTGATTGCCATTATGAGGATGTGGCCGTTGTCCAGATTGTAGAGTTGCGGGGCGTTGCCGTAGTAGCATTCCCTGCGGTTGGTGGCTTCGTCGATGAGCAGCAGGGGACTTATACTTTCTTTTTCGGCATCAATCACTTGCAGCCCCTGTCCATAGACCGATGCCAGCAGCTTTCCTTTGCCCAGGCTGGCCATGGAGGAGATTTTCATACCTTGGGTGAATGCGAGGGGCTGTATGTTTTTGCTATTTTCATCGAAGAGATTGATCCCTTCGCCATCGGTGCCGAGCCAGAGCTTGTCCTGCCCTTCGCGGCAAAGGCTGATTACCACATCGTCGCTGATTTTGCTGTTGCTGCTGTTGAAGCTCATGATGGGGGAGGCCCGCAGTCCGAAAAGGCCCGAGCGCACTGTTCCCGCCCAGATGTTCGAGAAAGGATCGGCATAAATCGCTGTTACAGAATTGGATGGAAGGTTTTGCCTTAGAATGCTTCCATCTTCGCTTCCGTAGATGATAATGCCCTGGCCGTCGGTGCCCATCCACAGCTCGTCGCCGATAAACTGCAGGCAGAGGACAATGTCGCTGCCGATTTCCGCCTTGTCGAGAAAGCGGCTGCTCTGCCTTTTCAGGTCCAGCTCCAGCACTCCTTTTCGGAAAATCGAAAGATAGAGCAGGCTGTCTTTCTGGGCCGATGCCAGCACTACGGAGCCGTCGATGTCGCGGTGGCTGTGGCGGCTGATTTGCCCCTTTGAGAAACTCAGCAGTCCAAGGCCCTTGTCCACGAGGATGAGTTCTTCTTTCCAGGGGTAGAATCCGCTAATCATTGCCCCGTCGAAAGGATAGACCGTCTCTTCTCCATCCTTTATATATATAAGACAGTCGCGGCAGCCGATGTATATTCCTCCGTCTTCCGCCTGGTAGGCGCAGTATGCACTGCCTGCCCTGTGTTTTACGAGACTTTCCTGCTCCCTGTCGAAAGTGTAGAGGCCCTGGTTGCTTCCGCACCATAGTGTTCCGCTGCTGTCCGTGAAGAGGAAGTTTATGTAGTCTTCGCCGAATGAACGCATTCTATGGTTGCGGTATTCGTTGAGCCCGTAGCGGGTACCTATCCAGAGGGAGGAGATTCCGTCGTATAGTATGCAGCTCACGCTCGACTGTGAAAGCCCTTCGGCAATGCCTATGTTCTTTATGTAGTATTCGCCTTCCTTCTGCCCGGCAGCGCAGAGAGGTAGGAAGAATAGCAGCAGAACGAGGCTCAATAGGGCTTTTTGTTTCATTTTTATCTTAAATTTAGACAAAATTAAACATTTTATAGCAATAATGAAACTTTACTCTCAATAATAATTATTTCATTTGCATACCAAATATATTAATAACAATGAACAGATTTCTATTATTGTTCGCAGCTCTTCTTTCCGCTCCGGGCCTTTTTGCACAGAGCGTAGTGAAAGGGCGCGTTACGGACGACAGTTCCCTGCCTCTGCCTGCCATTACGGTAAGTGTAGAAGGAGGACAGGTTTATTGCTCCACTCTTGAAGACGGTTCTTTCGAAATACCCGCTAAAAAGGGTGATATCCTCCATTTCGACTGCATCGGACTTCAAAGTACATCGGTGAGGATAGACTCGCCGGAACGATTTCTGAATGTGGTGATGATGACCGACACCCAACTCCTCGAAGAGACTGTGGTTGTCGGATATGGGGTAACCAGAAAGCGCGACCTCGCAGGGAGTGTTTCTTCCATAAAGGCAGATGAGGTCAAAGCAGGAGTCATAACCTCCACTGCAGATCTTTTGCGAGGTCGTGCTGCTGGTGTTGTCGTGAAACAGGAGTCCTTTGAGCCGGGAAGCGGAATGACTGTTCGCATTAGGGGTGCATCTACCATTTCGGCAGACAATACTCCTCTTTATATTGTGGATGGCATCCAGACAAGCCTCGGCAACCAGATCAGCCCCGAGGATATCGAGAGTATGGAAATCCTCAAGGATGCTGCCGCCACGGCCATCTACGGCTCCAGAGGTGCAAATGGTGTGATTATCATCACCACAAAGCACGGAAGCAGTGGCAAACTTTCCGTTGACTACTCCTATAACCTGTCAGTCAAGCAGCTGCGCAACCCATGGGACCTGATGGATGCCTCTCAGACCATTAAGTATGAAATGCTCAACTGGGAGAATAACGGCTCGGCCGGAGATCCTCCATTTACTGCCGAAGAACAGCTGTATAGCGGAAAAGGAACAGACTGGATAAAGGAAATGACCAGAAATTCCACAACCCAGACTCATGCCCTCTCCCTGCAGGGCGGCTCGGACAAACTCCAGGCTGCTGCATCGGTTGTAAACACTACGGACAAGGGTCTGGTACTCAATTCGGATTTTGCCCGAACCAGCGCAAGACTCAATGTGGATTTCAAGCCGAACGAGCATATCAAAGCCGGAGTCAATGCCTATATGGCCAGGACCGACCGCACCTATATCAGCATGGGAACCAAGTCTTCCACGGACAATGCAATGTATTGGATGTTCCTGGCTTCTCCTCTCAATACCATTGAGGGAAAGAATGTGTTCGGTGAGGAATCGCGTCTTGAAAATGTGTACTATGAGCTGATGTACAAGGATTTGAACGTGAGGGTGAACAATTCCTATCTTACTGCCTACGCTCAGTTCGATTTCCTCAAATACTTGAGCCTCAGGGCACAGTATTCCTACAATTTCGAGATGGACAAGTATTCTACCTACTATGACTGCAATACCAACCACGGCGCTGCCAACAAAGGAATTGCAACTCAGGAAATCGAAAATTCCGACTATCAGCAGGCCGAGGCTGTGCTCACATATCACCAGCCTTTTGCCCATAGCGATTTGAAAATCATTGCGGGAAGCAGCTTCATAGGCACCAATTACTATTATAGCGGGATGGGAGCCCACAATTTTACCACCGATGCTTTCCGTGTGCACAATATGGGAGCTGCCCAGATCGTGGACTGGATTTCCACCGCGAAGTCGGACAAATACAATCTGTCCTTCTTCTCGAGGCTTGAATATGTACTCAAGGACAAATACATACTCAATGCCAGTTTCCGTGCCGACGGAGCCTCGAACTTCGGAGCTTCGAACAAGTGGGGCTTTTTCCCTGCAGCCTCTGTTGCCTGGCAGTTGGGTGACGAGCCTTTTATGGAGTTTGCCAAGCCTCTGTTCGACAACATAAAGCTCAGGCTGAGTTACGGCCAGACCGGAAACGACGGAATAGGTTCGTACAAATCGCTGCGCTCCTATGCCTTCGAAGATGTATATCTTGGTGGCGACAGTGTTGTGAAGGGTATGTACCCTGCCAATGCCGGAAACAGTCTTCTGCATTGGGAGACCACCACACAGGGGGATTTCGGTATCGACTTCTCCTTGCTGGACCACAAACTCGAAGTCAATTTCGACCTTTACAGCAAACTTACCACCGATTTGCTCAACGATATCAACATTTCCACCAGTACAGGAGGAATAAAAACCACCAAGGGCAACAACGGATGCATTTCCAACAGGGGAGTCGAACTCTTTGTGAACTACCATGTTTTCGATACGGCCGATTTCTCCTGGACCAGCACCTTGAACATTTCCCATAACAAAAACACGGTGGAGAGCATTTCGGCTCCTACTTTCTACAGCCTGCGGCCTCACGGAAGCTATGCCGATACTGAGTACGCCGTGGTGCAGGAAGGTTTGCCTTTGAGTTCAATCTGGGGTTATGAATGGATTGGAATCATCCAGGAAGGTGAAACATACAGCCCTCAGCCCAAATCCCAGCCGGGCGATCCAAAATTCAGGGATGTTGACAGAAGCGGTACTATAGACGAGAATGACCGCACATTTCTCGGCAAGGGCGATCCTGACATTGTATTCGGTTGGGGCAATACTTTGCGGTGGAAAAATTTCGACCTCACTGTTTTCATCGATGCCTGCTTCGGCAACAGTCTGCTCAATATCTCCAGGGTGGTTCTTGAGGACAACAACCGTCTGGCAACCTGCCTCGACCGCTGGACCAGGAACAATCCTTCCACAAGCGTAATCCGCGGAACCTATAAAAGGGACGGCGGTCTGCAGTACGGTTCCTTTGTGAATTCCAATTTTGTGGAGGATGCTTCGTATATCAGGCTCAGCAATTTGGAAATAGGCTATAACGTGCCGGTAAAAGCCTTGAAAATAAACAATTATGTGAAAGGAATAAGGGTTTTCGCAGGAGGCAACCGCCTTCTTACCCTCACCCGATACAGCGGTTTTGACCCTGAGGTGAGCGTGAACGGTTCCAGTGCAGTGACACAGGGCCTCGACTACAATGCCTATCCTGCCTACAGGCAGTTCAATGCCGGCATCAAAGTAACATTCTAAATCCGGACAGCAATGAAAAAGTATTATAGCATTTTATTGGTTTTGAGCCTGCTGGCCTGCAACAAACTGGACGAGGTTGTGTATTCTTCGCTTACCGACGACAACGCCTTCACCACGGCAGAGAACGCCCAGGCGGCAGTGAACAGCATGTATGCTCCGCTTCATTCCCTCTACCGCGAGCCTATGTTCTATATCAACGACATAGCTTCCGATACAGGTTTCAAGAACGGAAACTGTTTTGAGGTGATGAACGACAACGCCATCTACAACGACAACCGTACCCTGGTGGCCTGGAACCATCTTTTCCAGATTGCCTCCCGTGCCAACATTGTTATCGACAGGGTGCCGGAAATGTCCGACAATCTCTTTCGCGACGGCTTGAGCAAGAAGCAGATGCTCGGAGAGGCATACTTCATGAGGGCCTTTGCCTACTATAATCTTAGCGATGTTTTCTACAGGGTCCCGCTTGTCACCGACAGCCGGGTGAGCCCAACCGACAAACCCTCTCTTGCCAGCCTGGAAGACATTGAATACTGCATAGAGAACGATCTTTTCAACGCAAAGGACTATCTCCCGAAATCCTATGCTTCCAAGGACGATGCCCAGAGGCCTACCTGGGCGGCAGCCTGCGGTTATCTGGCCCGCCTATATATGAGGCAGGCCGGCAGAGCAAGGCAGAAGGACGATCCTGCGGAGCAGAACTACTGGAACTACGCCCTTGCGGAACTCGACAATGTGCTTTCCCTTGACGGCTCTCTCTATTCCCTGCAGCCGAGCGTGTGGGATGTATTTGATCCTTCCCGAGAAGAATGCCTCTATAACAATGAGCTGATTTTTGCCATCAAGGCCAGCGGAAAAATCGTTTCCGGATCATGGGATCTGGGTCTGCAGTTTACCAGCTGGGAGTACGATATGGGCTGGGGCAATATGTATCAGCCACTTGAGATGAGCTGGAAGTTCGACCCTGCCGACGAGCGGTTCAGTGTTCTGCAGATTGTCCAGTACGAGAACGTTTACAACCCCGACAAGACATTCTACAAGGCTCCGGATAACATCTCCCTTACCGGCACCGTTCCAAACGAGCACACTTATGGAGACAAGACCTATACCGAGGTTGTGGAGATGTCCGAGACCTTTACCCAGAAATACAAGTTCCTCAATACATGGAAGTACATCTACGAAACTCCTAATAACCTGCCTCTTTTGAGGCTGTCCGATGTGCTTCTCTGCAAAGCTGAGGTACTCAATGAACTCAACGGCCCTTGCGAAGAGGCGCTCAGCCTTGTCAACCGTGTAAGGGAAAGGGCTTTCCAGAATGCGGAGCACAATCTCCAGCTGGCCGATTACCCCGACAAGGCCGCCTTGCGCAGCGCCATCTGCGATGAACGCATGTATGAGCTCAATCTGGAATGCCTGCGCCGTCCGGACCTCATCCGTATGGGACTGTGGAAGGACAGAATGAAGGAATATGTCGGTACCATTGCCAAGAAATATGCTTGGAAGGAGCAGAACGAAGGCCGCGAGCCGGGTTACTACGATGGCGTCTGGGCTGCCTATCCTTCTGCCGATTCCTTTACCGACAATGATTTGCGTATGTATATGCCGATTCCTTACCGCGAGGTGACTCTCAATCCCTCACTTGTATCGGCAAGAGATTATGTTCAAAAATGAGAAGGATGGTACATATTTGCTCTATGATTGCCTGTCTGGGTCTTATGGCTTTTGCCTGCACCCAGCAGCCCTCCCCGCAGCCTGACAAGACCCAGCCGAGCGGCAGTCCGCTATCCCTTCTTTGGGATTTTGACAGCGATGCCGATTGGGTTTTCACAGCTTCCTCCGGGGATCTCTCCTGCAACGTGGAGAACGGCAGCATATATCTATACAGCCGTGCCAACAGAAAGGATATTTCGTCCATCGAAACACTCAGAAACGACTTCCTTTCAGGCGAATATGAGTGGAGGCTTTATGTTCCGAACTTCCAGTCGGGGGAGCAGATAGCCTTTACCTGCGGCCTTCGCTTGGCGGATGCATCGGCCCTGACTTTCGGCATATCCTATGGCACTCAGGAACTAAGGTCCGATTTCGGGCTCGCCGCGGACGAACTTATGCTTTGCCTGAGCAGCAGCTCCGGACCCTATTCGGCCTCCTATTGCGCCGTGAGCCCGGGCTGGCACAATCTCAAAATCAAACTGTCGGAAGATGCCCTTTCCTACAAAGCGGCCTGGCTGCTCGACGGGGAAGAAAAGTTCTCAATTTCACTTGATTACGGGCCAGAGCAGCGCGGATTTTCCCTTTTCTGCTCCCTCGGCTACGAGCAGGGAAGCGGTACAAAAGTGCCGGAACAGGACTATCAGGTCCGTATAGATTATGTTTCGGCCGATGCCTATGTGTCAGGCTCTTACATCGAAGGGGCCAATCCCGTAAGCCTTTCTTTCGGCATTTCGGGCAATGTGCCACTTTCCGACGGCCTCGAGTTCAGCCTTTTCTCCAAAGGCGGCAATTACCGCTTTGTGAGCAGGAACTCCGAAATCAGCGGCTCGGCTCCCGAAGATGCCTCCTACTGGGCACTTTTCCCTTACGATTCCGCCGCGTCAATCTCCAAGACAGGAATCAGCACCTCCATCCCTTCCGAAGTTAAGGCTTTTGAATCGCTGGAAGCTGCTCAGTGTCTGTCTGTTGCGGAAACAGAATCTGATTCCTTCTATTTTTATGACCTTATGTCGCGTATGCAGCTGTGTCTGGACGAGTCTTTGGCAGATGTGAGTGAAATTATCATTTCCGATCCTTCCGGACGTGCCCTGGAAGGCAGCCTGACCATAGATTGTGACAGCTTCGATCTTTATACCAAGGCTCTTTCAGACGCGTGCATACACCTTAAACCGGCCGATGTCTCTGCCTTCAAGACCGATGTGCCGTATTTCTTCTCCATTCTGTCGGGCAGATACGCCCAGGGTCTTGAACTGCGCTTTATGAGCGGCGGCAGCCTGAAGGGCAGCATCAGCCTCCCTGCTATGGAACTCAAGGCGGGGGAGTGCTCCGACATGCAGCAGCTCTCCATTGAGCAGCAGTGGAAAGAGACCCGCTGGGAATTCAACAGTAATATCAACGGCTGGTACTACTATACCCACAATCCGGCATCGGGCGAATGCTACAGCCTCGAAGACGGCTGCCTCAAGCTCTGGACCAATGCCAACTCTATGGACCGCAATAAGCTCCACACCATAAGGGAGGACTTCGGAGAGGGAATCTATACTTTCCGAACCTATGTCAGCAGGATTGCTGCTGGGGAGAAATGCAGCATAGGTGCTTTCATCTATTCTGACGATGCTCACGAAATGGATTTTGAAATAGGCTATGGCAAGGCTGCTGCAAGGCAGGCCTGCGGGGCGGCGGATGATGAGATGGTGGCCTGTATGACCAGTCAGGACCTGCCTTTCAATTCCACCTATACTCCTATTTCGGTGGGTTGGCATACCCTTGTGCTCAAACTGGATGTCATTGATGGTAAATACCGTATGACCTGGATTATCGACGATGTCCAGATTAAGCAGCTGAACTTGCGCTATGGACCTGAAATAAAGTTCCTTATAAGCGTGAGTGTGGAGAATCTGGAGTTTATGGGCGATTTCCAGCCAGTTCATGAGAATTATGCCCTTTTCGATTATGTATCTTATAAACAGCAACTACAATAATTATTATGAAACGAGATTTTTTATTTTTCTGTGCAGCGGCCCTGCTTTCACTTGCCGCTTGTAACAAAACAGAACAGCCGGGCAAAACTCCTGATACTCCGGCTGCTGCCGAAAAGCTTGAAATACAGGCTCGCAATGAGTTCGGCTGGAAGAAGGCCGACAAGGTGAGCATCTTCGATTCAAAGAGCAACAATCTTTTCCGCAGCCAGGGAATCGGCGAGGTGGCAATTATCGCCGGTGAAGCCATCAAGGAAGATGTTCTTTATGGTCTGGTTCCATACGATGAGTCCGCAAAGCTTGCCAACGGCAGCATAAGCACAGCTGTTCCTTCTGCCCAAACTGTTCAGGCTGAGCAACTTCCATATATCAGTGCGGCAAAGACCTCCAATCCGGAGTCTATGCAGTTCCATCCGGTTTGCGCCTTCCTCAAATTCAATCTTTCTGCCGATGCCAAGGGCGTATCGGCCGTCAAGGTATCGGCCACTGCCGGAGAAGCTCTCTGCGGTGCGGTAAAAGTCTCTTTTCCTGCCGATGCTCCCGAACTTGTGGCTGAATCGTCCCAGAGCCAGGTGAACGCTACCGCTTTCGAAGGCGAGTTCAAGCCGGGGGCAAGCTATTATGTGGCTGTGCTGCCGGGCACTTATACAGAAGGCTTTACGATGTTCTACACCGTGGACGGCGAAACCTACGAAATGGCACTCAAGGGCGAGCAGAAAGTGGCTGTAGATGAGGTTCTTGAGCTTGGAAGCATTCAGCGACCTCTCTCGGCCAACGAGAAGCTCTTCGTGGGCAGCTGGCAGGTGTCCAAGTGGGGTTCCCGTGCTTATGACGATCCTACAGGCCAGTATGCATGGATAAGCAGCAACAGGGGAATTCCTCTTCCCGAGACCGCACTGGACGATGTTATCACTTTCCTTGCCGACGGCAGCGTGAAGATTGACCTGGGTGCCGACGGAAAGGCTTATAATGTTGCAGCAGAGGAAGCTGTGAGTGTGGAACTCAGCGGCGACGAGACCTGGTCGCTGATTGAGAGCGCCGATGCTCTCACACTCAAGCTCAGCGGCAACGCTTTCCCTCTTTTCCTGGGTAACTGGGACGGTCTCACAACAGACTATTACGTATGGTCGCTTTCTGCAACCGAAATCTGTCTTGAGTACAGCATTCCTGCAAATGAGGCTTATTTTCAGGTATATCTGCAGCCTAAGGGCATGAAGACTACGACCCATTCTTTCGCCGCTCCTGATTTCGGGCTCACTGCAGATGTGAATGAAGAGATGGGTGCACACAACGGCCCTGCCGTAACCAAGGAAGGTTTCAATTGGAATCTTGAAGTTACAATGGGTGAAGAATTCTATATCTGGAAGAGCTGGGGCGCCCTTCAGATAGGTGCTGGCTGGAGTCCCAACACCGATCTGCATGTAAAGTCTATTGTGCTCTCCTGCGAGGACATCCCGGGTTCCATCAAGAGCGTGAGCGTAACTACATCGTACTCCGATGAATACAATGTTTCAGAGGCTGAACTCTATGTAAAGGTTGGCGGCGAGAACTTCGGAACCCGCAAGGCCCTTATCAACGACCTCACCACCTATACTTTCACCGAGAGCCAGATTCTCAGCGGCAAGATAGAAATAATCTGGAATTCAATATCCGACAATCTCAGCTACTTCGTCCGTGGTGTCGAGGTGGTATATCAGGAATAAAATCACATAGTTATGACTAAAACTAATTACCAGTCACCCGAGGTGACTATTATGGAAATGGAAGCTCAGGCCCTTCTGTGCCAGAGTTCCTATGATGTTGCTGCAACTTCCCTGGAAGCATGGGATTATGAAGAGTTTCAATGGTAAAATTGGATTGGCTTATGAAAAAAAGTTTATTTGTTCTTGCAGCTGCCCTGTGTTTTGTTTCGGCATCCTGCCACAAGGAGAATTCTGTTGCAGAGCCAAAGGGCTTCTGTTTTGAGGCAAGTCTTGAAGTTCCGGGCAAAACTGTCATGGACAACATGATTTCCTATTGGGACGGCCTTGAGAGCATTGCTGTCTTCGATGAAAGCGATGTGAAGAAATTGTTTGAGGGCACTGCCTCAAAGCAGACTTCTCTCACTTTTGTGGAGAAGGATCCTTCCATTCCTTTTACCGGAAATGAATACTATGCCGTTTATCCCTCGTCGGCTGCGGAAAGCGCGGCCTATTCCGCTTCTGTTGTAAGTGGGGTCCTGCTCAAACGTGACCAGAATGCATTCGCAGGCTCTTACGATCCTTCAGCCCATATTGCTTTTGCGCAATCTTCCACTTCTGAACTTTCTTTTATGAATGCCGTTTCACTACTGGCTTTCACTGTAGAAGGGGAGGGAGTAAGCGAGGTTCGCATCTATGCCAATGCCGAGTCCGAATATATGACAGGTATTTTCTCTTACGATTATTCTTCCAAATCAGCTTCCCTGACTTCCGAGCAATCGGCTTATGTAAGTGTGAAAGGTGATTTTGAGAATGGCGAGACTTACTATGCTGCCGTGTTGCCGGGCACTTTCTCGGCAGGTATCTCCGTGGAATTGTATAAAGATGGCGTAGCCGGAAAGAAGAAATCCTCTTCTTCTTCCTTTGAACTCAAAAGGAGCTGCATCGTGGACCTTGGAAAGCTGAAATATGAGGCTGCTGTGACTGAGAAGAGTACTTCCCATACTTTTGCTTCTCCGGATTTCGGGCTTGAGGGAGAAGTTGGTGCTGAACTTTATAAAAATAATGGCCCGGCTGTGGAAGGAGATATTAAATGGTATTTGACTGTAAATATTCCGGAACCGATTTATTTTTGGAAAGCCTGGGGCCTGCAGATTGGAATTGGCTGGCATGAAAATACTATTTTCCATGTAGGAGGAATGAATCTTTGGACTGAAGATATCACAGGGCAGATAAAAAGCGTAAGCGTAACTACTTCAGATTCCGATACTGTTGCCAACTCTGAATTGTATGTTCTTGTGAACGGAGTCCAATTTGGGGACAAAAAGACTCCAACCAACGACATGACCAAATATACTTTCACAGACTCCACTCTTCCTTCCGGAAAGATTGAGATTGTTTGGAATTCTCTTTCAGAGAATCTTTCCTACTATCTGAAAAGCGTGGAGGTGGTGTATCAGGAATAGATGAAGGTTTTTTCAAATACAAGATCTATTGTGTTCATCCTTGCAGCGTCCATGGCGCTGCAGGGGTGTTTTTCGCAAAAGGCGGATTTTGCCTCCTGCGTAAGTGCAGTTACCGTCCTGCCTCAGGACAATGCCCTCAGGGCCAATGTGGAGCTGCAGCTCAGGCAGGCCTGCTCTTTCAGAATCCTTTTTTGGCCCAGCGACAAGGACAGAAGCCTAGCCCGGAGCACAGGCTGGTATTCCGAATCGGCCGGAAGCGCGTTATGCCATTTGAATTTTCTTGAAGAACGCTGCCGTTACACTCTTCAGCTCGAGCTGGACAACGGTTCGCAATCGCAATGCCTGGAATTTGCAACGACTTCGCTACCTGTCGATATTCCCAGCTACGAAGTGGAGTACCTCAGTCCTGGTTTTGTATTTCCTGATGGCTATCTGCTGCAATGGGATGCCGCAGCACCAGGGTATCTCACAATCTGCGATCTCAATGGAAAAATCATCTGGTATCAGGCCTTCGGACAGGGTATAAGGACTGCTTGTTTTGACAGGCGCTCTGGACAGTTTGCCGTTCTGTGCGGTTTTGCCGATGGAGAGGATTCCGAGGATTTCTACCGCCTGGCATCGGATGTTTATGTTTGTGATATCAATGGTGAAATCCTTTTTCACCGTAAACCTTCCGAATATTTTGTCCCTTATCCGCATCACGAATTCTCCATTCTGGAAAACGGGGATTTTCTGATAATGTCCAATGTTGTGAAACCTTATGCATTGGGAGAGGGTTCGAAGTCTGTGGACATATGGGGTGACGGCTTTTATGTCTGCGACAGAGAGGGAAATGTGCGTTTTTCCTGGGACTGCTTTTCGGAACTCAATCCTTTGGAAGTGGATTATATCAATGCTGAAAAAGTTGCCAATGATTATGTCCACGCCAATTCTGTGGTGATGGATTCCGAGGGGGACTTTTATGTAACTTTGAACCGCATAAATGAGCTGTGGAAGATTTCCGGAAAGACTCTTGATGTTCTTTATCGTGTCGGAACTCACGGCAATGTGGCTCTCGATGCCGACAGTGCCTCTTATGGTTTCCCTTCCGGAGGACTGCACGCTGCTACTGTGATCGGACCGGACAGAATCCTTTGCTACGACAATGGCAAGCAGTTGGGCTATTCCCGCGCCCTGCTTTTTGAAGTGAATCCGGCTGCAGGAACTGTGAATTACGAACTCGTCGTGGATTTGCCGAAGGAGTACAGCTCCGTGAACCGCAGCAATGTTCAGATAGTATCGGCCGACGGCTCTTTGCTCAATCCAGCTACCATCGGCCCCGATGACCTGCTGCTTTTCGGCTCCACATCTTCTGCCAAGGCAGTAATTGAGGATATGGAAGGCACTGTGCTCTATGTGCTTTCCCGTTCCGGTATTTCATACCGGACGTATTGGATTCCAGCGGGGGATCTTGAAATTTAATTCCGGGCAGGGAGCTCGGCAGGGTTGGCCGGCCAAGGATTGTTTTCAATGCCTGCAGCTTTCACCATTCTGGCGTGGGCTTCCTTGAGCATCCGGAGAACTTCGGTTTCGCGTTTCTGGCTTTTGTCCGGAAATACGGGTTCAAGAATTTCGATGGTGAAAAGTGGCAAATCCTTTGGCCCGGTAAGTTTGAAGAATCCTTTGCGCTCACGGTAGGTGATTACAAGAGGTACCAAAGGACAGTTGTATTTATAGGCCATTGTGAAAGCACCTTTGCGGAAAGGTCTGATATAAGGATAAAGGTCCCAACGCACTTCCTCGGCAAAGACATGAATCCAGTCGCCTTTTTCGTGGAATTTGTCGAAGGCTTCGTTGAATTTCTTCATGCCGCCCATAGTCTCAGCAACAGGAACTCCTCCCATGCTATGCAGCATCCAGTAGAAGCCGTTGTTGTTCATGTGCTTGGCATACACTGGAAGATGAATGGAGCGGAACTTGTTGAGTGCGTGGCACACCATCACTGCATCTTCTTTCTTTACGTGGTTGCACACTGAAACGCCGCCCTTGGCAAGTTCCTTTTTGTATTTTTTCAGTATGTCACGGCCCTTCATGCGGAAGCCGAAACACAGCCTCAGGAACAGCCTGCCCGGCCAACGCAGGAAAAACGCATTGAGGGCACGCTTGAGCTTGTAGGAGAAACTGTCTTCGTAATAAGGGTAATTTTCATCAAACTGATATTTCCCTTCTTTGGAATCCTTGACTTTTACATTCACAATTCTGTCGAAAGGGTAGTCCGGATACTGAATGTCTGAATACTTGCTCATAATTGCTTTCTATAACAGGACAAATATAGTATTTTTCTGCATATTTTTCATAAATTTGTCTTTATGAATATCATAGTACAAAGCGCTTCCGGGCACATATTCGCCCGTCCCGACACCAGCTGGGAAAAGGACAACGAGGATCTCTATCTCCCCGAAATGGTAAAATCCCTGGATTTCTGTCCGGTACTTTTCGCCAGAGTGAGCAAACCCGGGCGCAGCATAGGTTCTGCTTTTGCATCGCGCTATTACGATGCCATCGGTTTCGGTCTGATGCTCTATCCTCATTTCGAAGATGGCGATTCGCAGAACCCCGAACTTTTTGCGCAGAGTCTCTGCCTTGACCATTGCAGTTTCCTGCCTTATCCGCTTTACAATCCGATTACTCTCGGACAGCCGGGGAATGAGTTTTTGCTTAAGCTGAATTCAACTGAACTTTTCCGCTGCAGCGCTCCCGACAGGAATTTCATCGAAGAAACTCTGTGCCGGGCTTCGCGTTTCTGCTATCTGCGGGTTGGGGATATCGTTGCCGCGGACCTGGTCCCTCGCCGACCTCTGGAACTTCTTCAGGGAAGCGAGCAGCATATTATGGCTTTGTATTGTGAAAATACCGTTCTCGATTTTTACATAAAATAAAGGAGCCGGACTAAGGCTCCGACTCCTTTATGAGCCACTCACGAGGCTCGAACTCGCGACCTGCGCGTTACGAATGCGCTGCTCTACCGACTGAGCTAAAGTGGCAAAATGGAATGCAAATATACAAAAAAAGTTTTATTCAAAAGCTTTACTGAAGTGACTTTGCTGCGCTTTGTCCGGCAAGAAGTCCGGTGGCGAAAGCTGAGTGGAGGTTGTAGCCTCCGGTGTCGCAGTCAATATCCAGCATCTCGCCGCAGAAATGCAGCCCCTTGACAAGGCGCGATTCCAGAGTTTTGGCCACTACATCACTTGCAGACACGCCTCCGGCAGTGACAACAGCCCTTTCCCAGGCCACAAAACCCTCTATATCAAAGCTCCAGCATTTCAGAGCCTTGGCAATGCTCGGCAAATTAATCCAAAGCTTCGTATCGGTCCTTGAACGCCTTTCCAAGGTCATTATTCCCGGATTGCAGGCTACGAAGGCCGGAATAAGTTCCCAAGGAAGGAGTTTGCCCAGGAGAATGCGGCATTTTTCCTTTTCCTTCAGATTGCGGCTGCGGGGATCTTTGTCCACTTCGCTCCAAAGTTCCTTTACTCTTTGGGTGAGCTCTGTGAGGCTCACCGGCTGCTTCAAATCCAGAACAAGTTTTACTTTGCTGCCGTTGACCAGGGCTTTTACGGCTTTGCGGCTTACGGAAAAGCCTGCCGGCCCTTCAATGCCGCCATCCGTAAAGTCAATATCTCCGAATTCCTCCTGAACCGGAGTGTCTTGGACATAGAGTTGAACACCTACATTCTTGAGACTCGTTCCGCAGAGTTTGCTGCCAAGTTCGGAAAGGGGACTCTGCCGGTGAATGTGGCAGGGGAGTTCCGGCTTGAAACTGTCACTTTCGAGTTTATACCCCTTGGGAACCAAAGCAGTGAGTGAAGGGAAAAGCTGGCCGGTCTTGTGGCCGCAGTCCCTTGCCCAGCGGAGTCCGTCGCCGCTGGACCCGCTGCCGGGATAGCTCAGGCCTCCTGTTGCAAGAATGAGTCTGGAACAGAAAATCTGCTCTCCGTTCTCGAATCGGGCCAAAAAACGGCCGTCTTCCAGATGCTCAATCCCGCACACGGGACATTCGGCAAGGAACTTTACCCCTTTGCCAAGGCAGGCGCGAAGCAGACAGTCAACTACATCTCCTGCGTGACGGGACTCAGGGAATGCTCTGTCGCCGCGCTCGACAACAGTGGGCATGCCATTGCTTTCAAAGAAGTCCTGCAGTTTTTGGGGCGTAAGGTTGAAGAAGGCAGGCTTGAGCAGATTGCTTCCGCTGCGCACGTGGGCGCTGAAGGCATTCCAGTCCTTGAAATTGCTGAAATTGCATCGGCCTTTGCCTGTGATCATGATTTTGCGCCCGGCCTTGGGCATTTTCTCCACCAGGCAGACCTGATGGCTGCTGCCCATTTCCAGAAGAGTGTCAGCGGCACCGTAGGCCGCCATAAGGCCCGATGCTCCCGCTCCGATTATGAGAATGTCTGTTTGCATAATACACGAAAAAAGGGAAAGCTTAGCACATCGCACCGCTACAACCTCCTACCCTTGCTACCTTCCGGTCCTGGGGGAATTCAGAGGGAGCTGGTCGTGTACGACTTTCCCGCTACAAAAGTAATACATTTTGGCAAAATTTCAAAATGCCGGAACCAAGGGCCCCGGCATTTCATTATTTCTGCTTGTTGATTTTCTTGAGGACTTTGTTCTTGATTTCCTCTTTTACCTCGTTGAGGCTTTGTTTGCTCTGTTCGCGGCGCTGTATGCGCTGGGCTTTGTTCTGCTCGCGGCGTTGTTTGCGCTTGTCGCGACGATTGTTGTTGTCATCTGTATGTTCATCGCTGTGAATGTTCTCGACAAACTCCTCATAAGGCATTGAATCGTCGTGGATAAGGCGTTTGAAAATCTCCTCGCGCTTCTCGTCCTGCATAAGATGAACCAGTTTGAACTGGCCGTCGCGCATACCGCGTTTCAGACATTCGCGTTTGAAGTTGCGGAAGCTGTCGCCTATGAGACGGAAACCGCTCGGCTCCTTGAGCCTTCCGGACTGCCTCTTGGCTGCATATTCTATGTTGGAGTTCTGCAGGGTGGCATCGATTTTCTGGCTGAAGGCATCGGTGGTTTCCTGGTCGGTTTTCTTCTCGAACTCGAAATAGAAATTGTATTTCTGCTCCTTGACATCGGCAAAAGCCACGAAGAAACGGGACTTCACACCCTGCTCCTTTTCTGCCTCGTGCACGGCATCGATGAACTGCCTTTCATAGAGCTTCTCTCCGGTAATGCTTACTATACCGTTGATTTTCTGCACCATATGAACTGTAGGGGTGTTCTTGTATTTTGGTCCTGCCACAATGAGGTCGTTCATGTTGTAGCGGTACAAGCCCGAGCAGGTTGTAATGAATGCACAGTAGTTCTTGCCTTCTTCGAGTTCGTTGACAAGCAGGAAATGCGGGTTCTCACTTCCGATTTCACTTTCTTCCACAAATTCGAAGAAATGCAGGTGGGCCATAGGTACGGTCCAAAGCGATTCGTCGAAGGTGAGACCGAAACGGCATTCCGACGAGAAATAGCCGATTTCGTAATAGTGCATCTTTTCAGGGAAGTCGTTGATGAAACGGTTTATGAAAATCGGAGTGTTTCCGCAACGCCAGGTGCTGAGCGTGGCAAAATTCGGCCATATATATTTTGGCAGCGGACGGCCGTATTTCTTTTTGATCTCCCTGAGTTCGGCAGCTCTCTTTCTGTTTGGCTTGAACCTCTTGCTGAGTTTTTCGCGAATGTCATCTGGGATATCGAACTTGCTGCTGAGAGTTCCTTGCTCAATATCGTTGATATATTCGCCGAAGTATTCGTCACCGTTTTTGAGGAGCTCCAGAACAGTGGAAGGATTGGCTGTTACCAGTACAGACAAATCCTTCATTTCCACTATTATACGCATCATTGTGTAGTAGCGTGCGGTGTAGTCGTGGATGTCGGTGATATAGTCCGGAATGGCCAGTCTCTTCCTGAGTATGGCATTGGCCGTTGCCTGGGTGTAGCCGGAGATGCTGCCCATAGGTGTGCCGTCTTCGGTGAAGCCTTCCACTGCCGGTCCTACAATTGCAAGGATGTGTCCGCCGACTGTACGAGGGTCCCTTGAAAGGGTCCAGTACCAGAGGGTGGAGATTGTCTTGAATACATCGTTCTTGTATTTGAGACTCATCGGCAGAAGTTTCGGCTGGGCCGTGGTTCCCGATGTGGTGGCATACATGAACGGCTTGCCCGGAACGAGAGCGCTTTCCTTGCCCTGAAGGTGACGCTCCACATAAGGACGGATGTCCTCGTAGTCGTTGGCCGGAACGCACTCGCGGTAGAGTTCAATCAGCTTATTGTCGTTTTCGGCTTCAAGAATGCGGGAAAAATTGTGCTCCCGTCCGAAATCCGTATCCTGAGCATATTTGAGAATGCCGCGCAGTGTGGCGGCCGAAGTATCGAAAGGCCTTTCCAAAGCCTTGTCCATCCTTCTTTTCTTGGGGCCTCCAATGATATTGAAGCCTACCTTGACTATAGATCCTAGAATTTTCCCCATTTTTCAGCAAGTTTCTCCCTGCCAAACTCTTCTTCGAGTCTGGCGAATTGTTTTTTGGTGTCCAACATGAAAGCACCGTTCTGTACCCAGCTGAAATAGCCGCGGTCGGTGTTGTAAACTTCGCGGGCCGTCTTCCCTTTGTATTTGCCGAAGTTTATCAGCACTTCGCCTTTGTCGTTGAGGACAAGAAGACCCGCAAAGTCCACGTTTTTGTGGAAACTGTATGAGGCAAGATTGTTCACATCGTTTTTGAGGACTTCCGGGTAGCGGTCCAGCTGGCCTTTGAGTACGGCCAGGGTTGCCAGGGTATCGGCCTGAGCCGTATGGGCATTGTCAAAGTCCTCCCCACCGCAGTAGAAGCGGTAGGCGGCTTTGAGGTTGCGCGGCTCCATGGCAAAATAAATCTGTTGAACATCGACCATTTTCGGAGAATGGAGGTCCACATCGAGCTTTTTGCCGGCGAGGGCAACACGCTCGAATTCCTCTGCAAGCATTGGAAGGTCGAATTTGGCCGAGTTGTAGCCTGCAAGGTCACTGTCCTTGAGCCATTGCGCAACTTCGTCGGCTACTTCATAGAAGGTAGGGCAGTCCGTGAGCATGTCGTCGGTAATGCCGTTCACCTTGCTGGCCGAAGGGTCTATCGGTCTCTGGCACTTGTTGATATAGTCCCAGGGCTTGATTTTCCAGGTCTTGATCTCCTGATTGTGGTCCGGAAACAACTTGACGAAACTGAGTTCGATGATTGAATCGTTCGGAATGTTGAGTCCTGTGCTTTCGATATCGAAGAACAGCAAAGGCCTCTTCAGGTTTAAATCCATATTGTACACTTTCATTTATAAGGCCCGTCGCACTGGCGGCAGGCCTTGGTTTGTCTTGAATCAGGCGACCATTATCGGCATTATTATGCCGCAGATCTTTTCGCTTTCGGCCTCTTCCTCGGAAGGGACAATGAGAGCCGCCCTGCGGGCATCGGCAAACTTCATGACCACATTCTCGCAAGTCATATTGCTGAGAATTTCGATGAGGAAGCTGCTCTTGAAACCGATGCTCATTTGCTGGCCGCTGTAATTGCACTCCAGCTTTTCGTAGGCTGCAATCGCAAAGCTGAGGTCCTGGGCTGTGATTTCCAGCTGGCCTTCGCGGAGGTCGAACTTGATGTGGTTCGATGCACGGTTGGAGCATACTGCAATTCTCTTGACCGTGTTGAGCAGACGGGCCCGCTCCACCTGAAGGATGTTGGAATTGTTTTGAGGGATGACGTCGCGGTACTTTGGATAGCGGCCCACGATGAGGCGGCAGATGAGTACCGTGCTGCCGAAACGGAAGATGGCACTGCTTTCGTCCTTGCTCAGGCAAACTTCTTCAACATCCTTGCCTATAATGGCTTTGAGAATGCTTGCAGGCTTCTTCGGAAGAATAAAGCTGCTAGCCTGAGGGGCGCTGAGCTTGCCGTCCGTGAAGCAGATGAGTTTGTGTGAGTCGGAAGCCACGAGGGTTCCGCTTTCGGTGCCGAGGTCGAAGAAAATACCGTTCATCGTAGGACGGATTTCGTCATCGGCCGTGGCATAAATCGTGGCGCCTATGCCTTCTACAAGATTGGCGGCGGCGAGGCTGATCTGCTCCGCATTTTCTATAGTGTCCGATACCTCCGGGTAGTCCTCGCTAGGGTAGTATGGAAGGGAGGAGTTACCGTTGCTCCAGACGCAGTCGAAAGAGGTCTCGGAGAGAGTTTTGATGCATACCGGCTGGTCCGGAAGCGATTTTACAAGGTCCAGAATCTGGGACGATGGGACTACAATGCTGCCTTCCTCGACGCAATCTACCGGCAGGGCGGTGCGCAGGGTGATTTCCTTGTCCGATGCGGTGATCTGGAGTTGGCCTTCCTTGATAACGAAGAGAAAGTTGTCAAGGATGGGGAGAGTGGTCTTTGACGGGATGGCTTTTGAGACATCCATCATTGCCTTGAGAAGTTCGGCACTTGATACATTGAATTCCATATAGTAATGTCTTTGTTTTTCTTATAACCCTACAAATATAGTGTTTTTTTTGCTTAATCGCAATTGGCATATAATTTGACTTATATATGGGGACCCTTCACGGGGCGAACAACAGATTTACAAACAAAATATAAAACGAATAGAAATGAAAAAGTCATTAATGTCTCTTATTGCTGTGACAACTCTTCTCGGAAGTTCTGCCATTTTGTCAGGACAGGACTATCCCGATTTCACGAGCGCAGCTGAAACGGCTGTAGAAGCCGTTGTATATGTGGAAGTTACCATAAAGGCCAATCAGGTAAGCAATCAGATTTCCGATCCTTTCTTCAAATTTTTCTTCGGAGATGAATTTATTCCTCAGGGCCGCGAGAGAAAGGCCAGCGGTTCGGGAGTGATCATCCGTCCCGACGGCTATGTGGTTACAAACAACCACGTGATTGCCGATGCCTCCAGCATCCGCGTTACCCTCAACAACAACAAATCCTATGACGCCACCCTTGTGGGAGCAGATCCGGCAACGGACATCGCCCTTCTCAAGATCAACTCGGAGAAACTGCCTTATCTGCGTTTTGCCGATTCCGACAAACTCCGCATAGGCGAGTGGGTGCTTGCAATAGGCAGCCCTTACGATTTGCGTTCCACCATCACTGCCGGAATCGTATCGGCCAAAGGACGTACAATGCCTAACTACACCGGCGAATTCAAGGTGGAAAGTTTCATCCAGACCGATGCTGCCGTGAACCCTGGAAACTCGGGAGGCGCCCTTGTAAACAAGAAAGGCGAGCTGGTGGGTATCAATACTGCAATTATCTCGCAGACAGGCTCATACAGCGGTTATTCCTTTGCCGTTCCTTCCAATATCGTGAGCAAGATTGTGGCTGATCTCATCGAATACGGAACAGTACGCCGCGCCCGTTTGGGCATAACAATGACGGCAGTTGATGAAAAAATTGCCGATGAAATGAAACTTTCTTCGCTTGACGGCGTATATATCTATGAGGTTGCAAAAGGAAGCGCAGCCGACAAAGCCGGGCTCAAGAGCGGTGATGTCATTCTCCAGATAGGAAACAAAACTGTCCACAATCCTAGCGAACTGCAGGAAATAGTGAACAGCTACCATCCTGGCGATGTCAGCAACATTACTTATGCCCGCGGACAGAAGACCCACACCTGCAAGGTCACTTTCCAGGGAGATGTCCAGCCAAACGGCACTACCCTTGATGACGGAGCGCTGGTCTTCTACGGAGCACAGCTCAAGTCTGCCGACAGCAAGACCCTCCAGGCTCTGCACATCAAGAGCGGAGTGGAGATTGTTTCGGTGGGCAAAGGCAAGCTCGCTGAATGCGGGGCAGTGGACGGACTCATCATCCGCTTTGTCAACGACCGCAGCGTTTCCACGCCTCAGGACGTAGTGGAGGCAGCTGAGAAGGCTAAGAGGAGCATAGTGATAGAATGTATGACTCCGGCCGGACGCACTGTCTTCTTCGCCCTGCCGAAGGAATGACAGATTAAAATATAAATGAGACAGCTTAAGATTACAAAAAGTATCACCAACCGCGAAAGCGCCTCCCTGGACAAGTATCTTCAGGAGATAGGCCGCGAGGAGTTGGTGTCACCGGAAGAAGAAGTTGAACTGGCGCAGCGCATCCGCAAGGGTGATCAGGCTGCGCTTGAAAAACTTACAAGAGCCAACCTGCGTTTCGTGGTTTCAGTTGCAAAACAGTACCAGAACCAGGGCCTGAGCCTGCCGGACCTTATCAATGAGGGTAACCTCGGACTTATAAAGGCAGCGGAGAAATTCGATGAAACACGCGGTTTCAAGTTCATTTCCTACGCCGTATGGTGGATTCGCCAGAGCATTCTCCAGGCACTCGCAGAGCAGAGCCGCATTGTCCGCCTGCCTTTGAACCAGGTGGGTGCGCTGAACAAGATAAACAAGGCTCTCGGACGCTTTGAGCAGGAGAACGAGAGGCAGCCTTCGAACGAGGAGCTGGCCGACCTCATAGACATCCCCCGCGAGAAGATTGCCGATACCCTCAGGGTTTCCGGCCGTCACGTGAGCGTGGACGCTCCTTTTGTCGAGGGCGAGGACAACTCCCTTCTGGATGTGATTCCGAACGACGATTCGCCTATGGCCGACCGCGGACTCAACAACGAGTCGCTCAGTACCGAAATCGAAAGAGCCCTGCAGATTCTCACTCCTCGCGAGAGGGAAATCATCAAGTGCTTCTTCGGCATCGGCTGCCAGGAGATGACTCTCGAGGAGATTGGCGAGAACCTCGACCTCACCCGCGAGAGGGTTCGCCAAATCAAGGAAAAGGCCATCCGCAAGCTCAAGAAACCGGCCGCAAGCAAACTTTTGAAATCTTATTTGGGATAGTATGAGTGCCGAGACCTTTCTCGCTCTGAAGGCTTCAGAAGCCGTTCAGGCCCTTTACGGCCAGCAGGCCGATGCGTCCCAGATTCAGCTTGGTCCCACAAACAAAGGCTTTGAGGGAGACTGCACCATTGTGGTCTTCCCTCTTTTGCGTATTTCCCGCAAAGGCCCTGAGCAGACGGCCGGGGAAATCGGTGCCTGGCTGCAGCAGAACTGCCCGGAGGTGGGTTCTTTCAATGTGGTGAAAGGCTTTCTGAACATCTGCCTTTCCGGAGCCTTCTGGACCGAAACCCTTCAGCAGATTTCGGCCGATGCCTGCTTCGGCAAGCTTCCTTCCACCGGCAAAACCATAATGGTGGAGTTCTCTTCTCCGAACACGAACAAGCCTCTGCATCTGGGGCACGTGCGCAACAACCTTCTGGGATCGTCCGTATCGGACATTCTCAAGGCGGCCGGCAACAATGTGATCAAGGCCACTCTTGTGAACGACCGCGGCGTGCATATCTGCAAGAGTATGTATGCCTGGCAGAAGCGATTCAACGGAGCCACCCCTCAGAGCCGCTCCCAGAAGGGTGACCATCTGGTGGGGGACTGCTATGTGGAATATGCCAAGATGGAGAAGGAGGATCCTTCCGTTCTGGACGATGTGCACAAGATGCTTGTGGACTGGGAGCAGGGCAATCCTGCCGTACGCTCCCTCTGGCAGATGATGAACCAGTGGGTTTTCGATGGCTTTGAGCAGACCTACAAGGCTCTGGGAATAAGCTTCGACAAGACTTACTACGAGTCCCAGACCTATCTGCTGGGCAAGGAACTGGTGCAGAAGGGGCTGGATATGGGAGTGTTCGTGAAGGACCCCGACGGCTCGGTGTGGTGTGACCTCACTGCCGACGGCCTCGACCGCAAACTCCTTCTGCGTTCCGACGGAACATCTGTCTATATCACCCAGGACATCGGAACTGCTGAAAGACGTTTCTCCGAGTGCAATCTCGATTCCCATATATATGTGGTGGGCAACGAGCAGGACTATCACTTCCAGGTGCTCAAGCTCGTGCTCAAGAAGCTGGGCTTCGACTGGGCCGACCGCATCTACCATCTGAGCTACGGAATGGTTGAACTTCCGGAAGGCAAGATGAAGAGCAGGGAGGGAACGGTGGTCGATGCAGACGACCTCATCGAGAAGATGTACGAAGAGGCAAAGGCCACTTCGGAGGCATCGGGCAAACTGGACGATCTGGGGGCCGGGGAGAAGGATGCACTTTATCACAGCATCGGCCTCGGAGCTCTCAAGTATTTCATCCTCAAGGTGGATCCCAAGAAGACGATGCTCTTCGACCCTAAGGAGAGCATAGATTTCAACGGCAACACCGGTCCGTTCATCCAATATACCCACGCCAGAATCAAGAGCATACTGCGCAAGGCCAGCACCAAGGCTGCCATTGCCGACGGAATTGCACTGCAGGCCAAGGAAATAAGGCTGGTTCAGCTGCTCAGCAGCTATCCTTCCAAGTTGCAGGAGGCTGCCGACAAGTTCTCGCCGGCCCTTCTTGCCAACTACAGCTACGAACTTGCCAAGGAGTTCAATCAGTACTATCACGATACTCCGGTGCTCAAGGAGCAGGACCCGGCTGTGCTGAGTATGAGGCTGGCCCTTATAAGCCAGGTTGCAAGAATTCTCGAAATGGCTATGGGCCTGCTCGGAATCCAACTTCCTGACAGAATGTAATTTATTATGGAACAGGCGTATATGTTTCCGACCTCCGTCAAGGAGGTGCAGGCTTTGGGCTGGGACTATATAGACATCATCATTTTTACCGGCGATGCTTTTATCGACCACCCGAGTTTTGGAACAGCCTGTATAGGCCGATACCTGCAGAAGTTCGGCTACAGAATAGCAATCGTCCCCCAGCCTAACTGGAGGGACGATTTGCGTGATTTCCGCAAGCTGGGTGCCCCGAGGCTCTATTTCGCAGTGAATGCAGGCGCGATGGATTCTATGGTGAACCATTATACCGCCCAGAAGCGTTTGCGCCACGACGATGCCTACACGCCCGAAGGCCGCAGCGGGCAGCGTCCCGACCGTGCCGTAAGCGTTTATTCCAGAATACTTAAACGGCTTTTCCCTGAGGTCCCTGTGGTAATCGGCGGCGTTGAGGCCTCCTTGAGGCGCCTTTGCCATTACGATTACTGGGACGATTGCCTTATGCCTTCTGTGCTGTTGAGCAGCGGAGCCGACTGGCTTTGTTACGGAATGGGCGAAAAAGCTATGCTGGAGCTTACCAGAGCCATAGAATCGGGCAGAAACATTCGCCAGATGGAAGCGCTTCCACAATTTGCTTTTTACCGGAAGGGGAGTCCGAAACTGCCTCAGGAGCAGATGCTGCTTCTTCATTCTTTCGAGGAATGCCAGAAGAGCAAAAAGGCTTTTGCCGAGAATTTCCACGAGATTGAGACTCATGCGAATATGCTGCATCCGAAGACAATCGTGGAGCCTTGTGAGGGAGGCTATGTGCAGGTGAATCCGCCATATCCGCCTTCCACCACGGAAGAAATGGATTCCTACTGGGATCTGCCTTTTACCAAACTGCCCCATCCCCGCTACAAGGGGAAGAGGATTCCTGCCTACGATATGATCAAAGACAGTATTATCACTCACAGGGGCTGTTTCGGCGGATGCAATTTCTGTACGATTGCAGCGCATCAGGGCAAGTTCATCCAGTCCCGCAGCCACGAAAGCATTCTCAAAGAAGTGAGGGCATTGGTGCAGAAAGAGGATTTCCATGGCAATATCTCCGATCTCGGAGCCCCTACTGCAAATATGTACGGAATGAAGGGGAAAGATGCCGCACTCTGTGCAAAATGCCGGCGTCGCAGCTGCCTTTTTCCTTCCGCCTGCAGAAATCTGGACCGCTCGCACGAAGATATACTCGAGCTCTACAGGGAGGTCGATTCGGTGAAAGGAGTCCGGCATTCCTATGTGGGGAGCGGCATACGCTATGATCTTTTCCTCAGCCCCGAGGGCTTTGTGGACGAATCGTCCAGACCATACCTCAAGGAACTTATGTTGCACCATATCAGCGGCCGTATGAAAGTTGCCCCGGAGCATACGGAGGACAAGGTGCTCTATTATATGGCAAAGCCGCCTTTCACTTATTTCGAGAGGCTGCGGCAGGAATTTGACAAAATAAACCGGGAGGCGGGAACGCACGGTGCACTGGTGCCTTATTTTATCTCCGCGCACCCGGGATGTACAATGGACGATATGCGCAAACTGGCTAACAACAAGGCACTTAAAGGTATTTGGATGGAACAGGTGCAGGATTTTACCCCTACCCCCATGACTACCTCTTCCGTGATGTTCTATACCGGATTGGACCCTCGTACCATGAAGCCTGTTTTCGTGGAGAGAAATTCCTCTGCGAAAAAAGCGCAAAAAAGTTTTTTCTTTAGTAAATAATCCCTATAATTGCAGCCTAATTCTACTGTTATGCAAAACATAGGTAAAAAAAGACACGTTGTAAGTTACGAAAATATGTCCGCAGAACTGTTGGACGCTTTCAAAGAAAAATATCCTCAGGGTCCGAGTGACTGCCTGGTTGATCTGGTGAAATATCCGAAACCGGACGGAAGCAGTTTTTACGCTGTGACTCTTGAGGTTCCGGACGGAATATACCTTGTGAAAATCAAGGTGGATGTGGACGATGCCGACGATGTGGAGCGCTGGCTCGACGGAGAGGATGACGATTACAGCGGCGGAAGCTCCGATGCCGGTGACGACAACACCATTCCGGACGACAATATCTCCCAATACGGAAGCGACGACGACCCTGCTGATGAAGCTTAAACGTAAAGAGCAGAACCAATTGTTAGTGCTGAGCCTTCTCGTGGGGCTCTGCACTGGTTTTATGGCGGTCATACTGCAGAAAGGCATACATTTCATCCAGTCCATGCTGTCTCCGCTGGTGGAGAAAAATTCGCTCTGGAGCCTTGCCCTGCCTTCGGTTGGTATGCTGTTTTCCCTGCTTTTGCTGAGATATGTTGTCAAGGACGACATCGGACATGGTGTAACCAAGGTACTTCAGGCCATTTCCCGCAACGATTCCCGCATAAAGCCTCACAATATGATAAGTTCGGTGGTGACTTCTGTGCTCACCATCGGTTTCGGCGGCTCCGTGGGAGCCGAGGCCCCTATAGTCTATACCGGAGCTGCAATCGGTTCCAATTTCGCCAGGGCCGGAAAACTTTCTTACCGCAATGTGACTGTCCTTGTGGGCTGCGGTGCTGCAGCGGCAATTGCAGGCATTTTCAAAGCCCCGCTGGCCGGCATGCTCTTTACTCTGGAAATACTTTTTTTCAACATCTCCCTCACCTCCATTATGCCCATGATGGTGGCAACGGTGTCGGCAGCGGTGGTGAGCTATCTTTTCAACGGTTTCAATCCGGCTTTCGAGTGCAGTCTGGAGCCTTTTATGTTGCACAATATTCCCTTCTACATTCTTTTGGGAATTGCCGGAGGATTTATGTCTTTGTATTTCACCCGCACCACTCTCAAACTTGAGGATGTGTTCGGTAAAATGAGTTCGCCATGGCTCAAGTGGCTGCTTTGCTCCATCGGGGTGGGGCTTCTTGTTTTTCTCTTCCCGCCGCTTTTGGGCGAGGGCTACGGCGACATCACCCTTCTGCTCACGGGGCAGGGAGGGGAGCTTGATGCTTCGCCTCTGTCTTTCCTTTCCTCCAATTCCTGGGGGCTGCTCCTGCTTTTTGCCCTGGTGATGTTTTTCAAGGTGGTCTCTATGACTCTCACCAATGCCGGAGGGGGCGTCGGAGGCACCTTCGGTCCTACTCTTTTTGTGGGGGCAATTATGGGTTTTGTCGTGGTTGGCGTGCTCAACAACTGCTTTGCCGACAGGTTCTGGACCCTTCCGGTGCAGAATTTCGTTCTTGTGGGCATGGCGGCCCTTATGGCCGGGGTTATGCAGGCACCGATGACTTCCATCTTCCTTATTGCGGAGATGACCGGAGGTTACGACCTTTTCCTTCCGCTCATCCTTTCCTGCGTCGTATCGTTCGGAGTCACCCGTATCTGGGAACACTATTCGATATATACCAAGCGTCTGGCCCAGAAGGGTGAACTGCTCACCCACGATTCCGACCAGGCGGCTCTCACCCTTATGAAGACCTCCGATCTGGTGCGTGACAAATATCCCCGTCTGGACCTCGATGCCGACATAGACGAGATAATGACCATAGTCTCGAAGAGTACCGCTGCAGTGTTCCCTGTTGTGGGGAAGGACGGTATTTTCCAGGGCCTTGTGGAGATGGACGACATCCGCAAGATAATTCCCGATTTGAGCAGGCACAGGGACATCCATACCTATAATCTGATGAAACAGCCGTCCGACTATGTTTACAGGGACGAAAAGATGTCTTCGGTGATAGACAAATTCGAGCGCACAGAGGCCTGGCGTCTGCCTGTAATCGATGAGCAGCACCATTATCTTGGCTTCATATCCAAGTCCAGAATTCTTGCTGCCTATCGCGAGTCGCTCCGTTCCATTTCTGTGGAGGATTAGTTCTGCCATTTTGTCAAAAGCGCTATAGGAACGCAATTTGATGTTTTCACTTTCAAAGGAGAATTGAAACTATGAGTGAAAACAGAAAATTTGAAAATCTCGAGCGTTTTGCCATCAATCTGAATGAGAAGGCGGCAAAAGGAAAGCTCGATCCTGTGATAGGGCGTGACGAGGAAATCCGCCGCGTCCTGCAGATACTTAGCCGCAGAACCAAGAACAATCCTATTCTGGTGGGTGAACCTGGTGTGGGAAAGACAGCCATATCCGAGGGCATTGCACAAAAGATAGTTGACGGCAATGTGCCGGAGAATCTCAAAGACCGCAAAATTTACTCTCTGGACATCGCTGCCATGATTGCAGGTGCCAAGTATCAGGGCGAATTCGAGGAAAGGCTCAAGGCGGTTGTCAAGGAAGTTGTCGAAAGTGAAGGGGAAGTGATTCTCTTTATAGATGAAATCCATACACTTGTCGGAGCCGGCCGTTCTTCCGGTGCCATGGACGCTTCGAACATCCTCAAACCTGCCCTTGCCCGCGGAGAACTCAGAACCATAGGCTCTACCACTCTCGACGAATACCAGAAGTATTTTGAGACCGACAAGGCTCTGGAGCGCCGTTTCCAGATGGTGATGGTGGATGAGCCTAGCCCGGCTGAGAGTATTTCCATCCTCCGAGGCCTTAAGGAGAAATACGAGAACCATCACAAGGTCAAGATAGAGGACGATGCCCTGATTGCGGCAGTAAACCTCTCGCATCGTTATATCACTTCCCGATTCCTGCCCGACAAGGCCATCGATCTTGTGGACGAGGCTGCTTCCAAACTGCGTCTGGAGATGAATTCCGTACCGGAGCCAATTGCGGATCTGGAAAGCCGAATCCGTCAGCTGGAAATCGAGAAGGAGGCGGTAAAGCGCGAGGGCGTATCGGCCAAACTCGACAAAATCAATGCTGAACTCAAGGAACTTGGGGTGGAACACGATGCTCTGGCAAAGCGCTGGAACGACGAGAAGTCCATTCTTACCGCCCTGCAGAACGACAGGGCCGAGCTCGAAGAACTCAAGATCCAGGCTGCCAATGCCGAGCGCAGCGGCGATTACGGCAAAGTTGCCGAAATACGCTACGGCAAGATGAACGGTATCCAGAAGAAGATAGAGGAACTCAACGCCCGCAAGGCGGCTATCAAGGATCCTATTTTGAATGAGGCTGTTACACCTTCGGATATTGCTGAGGTGGTGGCGCGCTGGACCGGAATTCCGGTGAACAGGATGCTTGAGAGCGAGAAGGACAAACTGCTCCGGATGGAAGACGAGCTGCACAAGAGGGTTGTGGGCCAGGACCAGGCCATTCGTGCCGTGTCCGATGCCGTACGCCGCTCGCGTGCCGGTCTGCAGAACGAGAAACGTCCTATTGGCAGTTTTATGTTCCTTGGAAGCACCGGTGTGGGCAAGACCGAACTGGCAAAGACCCTGGCCGAATTCCTTTTCAACGATGAGAATATGATTACCAGAATCGATATGTCGGAGTATCAGGAGAGGCATTCTGTGAGCAGGCTGGTGGGTGCGCCTCCGGGATATGTGGGCTACGACGAAGGCGGCCAGCTTACCGAAGCGGTGCGCAGGAAGCCATATTCAGTGATTCTGCTCGATGAGATAGAGAAGGCCCATCCCGATGTGTTCAATATCCTGCTGCAGGTTCTGGACGACGGCCGTCTTACAGACAACAAGGGCCGTACAGTGGATTTCAAGAACACAATTCTCATTATGACTTCCAATGCCACGATTGAGCAGCTAAAGGCCTCGGTTCGTCCTGAATTCTTGAACCGAATCGATGAAATCATCACCTTCGAGCAGTTGAACAAGGACGACATACGGCAGATACTTCATCTGCAAATGGAACAGTTGCGCTCCAAACTTGAGGAGAGTGGGATAGGGATAAGCTTCTCCGGGGCTTTCGAAAACTATATGACAGACGAAGGCTACGACCCCGCTTATGGTGCACGCCCAATCAAACGCCTTATGCAGAGGGAGTTGGTGAATCTTATTGCCAAAGAAATCCTCAAGGGCTCAGTTTCCAGAGGCAGCAAGGTGCAGGTTGACATCCGCGATGGCCAGATAGTACTGGATTGCAGCAAGCCGTCTGAGCTGTCCTAAAGTCCAAGCGAAATACGTTTTCTGTCCAGGTCCACGGAGATAATCCGGACCTGGATTTTTTCGTGCAGTTTCAGTCTTCGCCCTTTGAGTTGTGAGGCGTGGAGCAGTCCGTTTTCGTGGAGGCCTATGTCTATGAAAGCTCCGAAATTGGTGATGTTGTTCACGATTCCCGGGAGCTGCATTCCTTCGCGCAGCTGCGAAATGTCGCTGATGCTTTCGTCGAATGCGAAACTGCCGGCTTCCTGCCTTGGGTCTAGCCCCGGCTTGGCCAGTTCCCGGATGATGTCGCTGATTGTTGGCAGGCCTTTGTCTTTGCTTATATAGCGTTCTGCCTCAATGAGTTTGCATCTCTCTTCGTTGCCAATAAGTTCCTCGATTCCGATTCCGAGGTCCTTTGCCATCTTGAGTGCGATAGGGTAGGATTCCGGATGCACCGCGCTGGCGTCGAGAGGATTGCTTCCGCCTTTGATGCGCAGGAAGCCCGCACACTGCTCGAAGGCTTTAGGCCCAAGTCTCGGCACTTTCTTCAGCTCTTCGCGGCATTTGAAAGCTCCGTTTTTCTTGCGGTATTCTACTATTCCCTGAGCCAGAGCCGGCCCTATTCCGGCCACGTAGGCCAGTAGGTAAGGGCTTGCCGTATTGAGGTTTACGCCAACTGAGTTCACGCAGATAGAGATGGTGTTGTCCAGCTTTTCCTTGAGCAGGGTCTGGTCCACATCGTGCTGGTACTGGCCGATTCCGAGGTTTTTCGGGTCAATCTTCACCAGCTCTGCGAGGGGGTCCATCAGTCTGCGGCCGATGCTTACAGCCCCGCGCACGGTCACATCCTGATCCGGCATTTCCTGCCTTGCCACTTCTGATGCCGAGTAGATGCTCGCTCCATCTTCGCTTACGAGGTAAATCTGGCAGTCTCGGGGAAGTTCCACCCTTTTGAGGAATTCGCGGCTTTCCCGCGATGCAGTGCCGTTACCCAGAGATATTGCCTGTATCTGGTATTTGTCCACAAGATCCTGCAGGGTGCACAGTGCTCTGATTTTGTCGCTTTGCGGCGGGTGCGGGAATATGATAGCGTGCTCCAGCAGTTCTCCCTGCTCTGAAAGAACGGCTAGCTTGCAGCCGTTGCGGAAGCCGGGGTCTATCGCCAGTGTCCTTTTCTGGCCCACCGGGGCTTCAAGAAGCAGTTGGCGCAGGTTCTCTCCAAATACTGCGACCGATTCGGTATCGGCCTTCTGTTTTGCCTCCTTAATCACTTCGTTGCTGATGGAAGGCAGCAGCAGACGTTCGAGGCTGTCGGCAACCGCTTCCTGCACCTGTGGGGTGCATTCGCGGGAAGGGTAGCCCTGCTGCTGGCAGAAGTCGTAGTAAATCTTGTTTTCGCATTTCTGTTCGTCGCAGGAGAGGCTCAGGCTGAGAATGTCTTCGCTCTGGGCTCGCAGGAGTGCAAGTACATTATGGGCCGGAAGGCTTTTGAGAGGTCTGGAGAAGTCGAAGTAGTCGCGATATTTTTCGGCTTCCTCCTTGTCTTTGGCTCCTCTGCAGGCCCTTGCTTCAATCCTTTGATTCCGCAGGATATTGCGGAGGTTTTCCCTGACAGGAGCATTTTCGCTTATTCTTTCGGCAATGATGTCCCTTGCTCCTGCAAGGGCGCTTTCAGAGTCTTCAATTCCGTTTTTGATGAATTTCTTTGCCGCATCCTGGGGATTGTGACAGTTTTTGCTGCAGAGCAGATCGGCAAGTGGCTCCAGACCTTTTTCACGTGCAATGCTGGCACGGGTACGGCGCTTGGGTTTGAAGGGGAGGTAAATATCTTCGAGAATGGAACTCTGGGTGCAATTATCAATCTGCTCCTCTATTTCCCTGCTCAAAGCTCCGGCCTGGGAAATGGTTTCCTTTACCAGGTTTTTGCGCTTTTCCAGTTCCGTGAAGAAGTCCATCCAATGTTTGAGCTCTGCTACTGAAGCATCGTCAAGATTGCCTGTCTGCTCTTTGCGGTAGCGGCTGATGAAGGGGATGGTGCAGCCGTCTTCGAAAAGAAGAATGCAATTTTCCACCTGCCAGGGCTTGATTTGCAAGCGCCCGGCCATATTGTTCACATAGAGTTCTTTCATTTGTCGAATTTGCGGAATCTCAGTCCGATAACTCCCCAGAAGGCTTCTCCAAAGATGGAACCGGACATTTTGGAAGTGCCTGCCTTGCGGTTTACAAAGACAACCGGAACTTCTTTTATTTTGAAGCCTTTACGGAAGGCTGTGTATTTCATTTCTATCTGGAAGCCATATCCTTTCATCTTGACATTGTCCAGATTGATGGCGCTCAGCACCTTGTTGCTCCAGCATACATATCCGGCTGTGCTGTCTTTGATTTTAGTGCGCAAAACGCTGCGCACATAGACAGATGCTCCATAGGACATCAGAATGCGCCCTATTGGCCAGTTAACCACGCTCACGCCGTCGGCATAGCGCGATCCGATGGACAGGTCGGCCCCTTCCTCGCAGGCCTTTACCAGCAGAGGCAGGTCCTTAGGGTCGTGGGAGAAGTCGGCATCCATCTCTATAATGTAGTCGTAGTTGCGCTCGAGGGCCCACTTGAAGCCGGTGATATAGGCTGTGCCGAGCCCCAGTTTGCCAGACCTCTCGATGAGGAAGAGCCTTTCCGGGAAACTTTCCTGGAGCGTCTTTACGGCTGCCGCGGTTCCGTCGGGTGAGCCGTCGTCGATTACAAGAATATGGAAACCATCTTCCAGGGCAAATACGGCCCTGGAGATGGCTTCTATGTTTTCAATCTCGTTATATGTGGGTATGATAACGAGTTTACTTCTTTTTCTTTGCATCTAATTCTTTGAGCATTTCTTTGACTGCGGTTTCAAGCTGCAGGTCTTCTCCGCGGAGAATGCTTTCTGCAGTGTTGTAAACCGTGATGTCCGGTTCTATCTGCATGTTCTCGATAGCCCTGTTCTCGTTCAGGCCCCAGCAGGTAACCTGAGGGATGCCGAATACGAGAGTAGGGTCTATCTGCTGTTCCCACCATACTGCAGTCATCGTGCCAGGAACAGGGGCTCCGATCAGTTTTCCTATTCCAAGGCTCCTGTAAACGTAAGGGAAGCCGCAGGCATCGGAATAGTTGTCTTCGCCGATGAGAACGCAGCTCGGCTTTGTCCATTTGTTGAAAGGATCGGTGCCGATATACTGGCCGCGAGGGCGGAATTCGGCGTAGGCCTTGCCGTTGAGCAGGGTGGCCAGGTCGTCGTGCAGCCAGCCGCCTCCATTGTGGCGGGTGTCCACAACCACAGCCTCGCAGTTGCGGTATTTGCCCAGAAGTTTGGAGTAAACTTCGCGGAAGCTTTCGGAATCCATTCCCTGCACGTGAACGTAGCCTACACGGCCTTTGGAAAGATTTTCCGTAATCTCTTCGCGCTGTCTTACCCAGCGTTTGTAGAGGAGCGCGTCGTTGCTGTAGAGAGTGGTTACAAAGATGTCGTTTTCTGTCTTGTTCTTCTTTATCTTTAGGAGAACTCTCTTGCCGGCTTTCTGCTTGAGGGCATCGTACCAGTTGGCTCCTTCCGGAATCTCAACACCGTCAACAGCCATAATAAGGTCGCCGGGAGCAATGCTTGGATCGACCAGTGAAACTGGGTTTCCTGGCAGAAGTTCGGCAATCTTGAGGCCCTTGCCCTTGTAGTTCATATCGAAGAGGATGCCCAGATATCCGGTGTTGGTGCTGCGCGGTGCACGGTAGCGGGCACCGGTGTGCGAAGCGTTGAGTTCGCCGAGAAGCTCGCTGAGCAGGTCCTGGAAATCGAAGTTGTTGTTGATGTGAGGGAGGAACTGCTTGTAGTTCTTCTGCATAGCCTTCCAGTCCAGTCCGTGGAGCTTTTCGTCGTAGAATTTCTCTTCCACCTGCTTGCATACGTGGTTGAAGATGTATTCGCGCTCCTTGGCTGCCTGGTAGTCGTAGTTGCTGGAGAAGCTCACACTCTCAATCTTGCCGCTGGCCACATCCATTTTGGAGATGCCGTTGCCGAGGATGAAGAGGGTCTTGCCGTCGGCAGAAGGGTAGAAACTGCCCCGGAAATCCTTGCGGATGACTTTCACTTCCTTTTCCTTGATGTCGCGGCAGAGAAGGTCGCTGCCCGATTCAAGCCTCTGGAAATAGTAGAGTTTCTTGCCGTCTTTGCTGAGGTAGCTGTCACCTATCCTGCCGGCTGCAGGGGTGAGGCAGACAATTCTGTCTTCGCGGCGGTCGAGAAGGAGTTCAAGGGCTTTGTCTTCCACTTTCTTTGTTGTGTCCTTCTTTTCCTTGTCTTTCTTCTTTTTCTTGGCTGCTTCCTTTTCTGCTTTTTCCTTCTCTATTTCTTTCTTTTTGTCGGTGAGAAGTTTGTCAATGGAATCGTCATCCTTGCTGCGGGTGAATTCGTAGTAGGCCTTGTTGTCGAAGAACATTGCGAAAATGTTGCTTTCGGCGCCCCAACTGCCGTGGCTGCGGTAGCCATATTTGTCTGTCTGCCAGATCATTGCCTTTCCATCGAGTGCCCAGCGGAAAGCATAGTCGCTATAGCCGCTCTGTGTGAGGTTCACAATCTGCTCGTTGTCTATGTTCACAAGGGCGATGTCTTCATTGTTCCAGCCGCCGTTACCGATGTAGTTCACCAGGAGGTGATGGCTGTCAGGACACCACTCGAAGAACTGGTCACCGTCGCTGTAGGAGTAGTTCACCCCTTTGAGCAGGGATTTCTCTTCGCCTTTGACCGTTCCCTTGACAACGAGTTCGGTGCGGTTGCGCAGGAAGGCTACCCATTTGCCGTCCGGTGATACCTGAGGCTGGAAGCAGGTCTGGCCTGCCTTGGTGAAGAGACTCTCCTTGATATTGTAGGAGAAGGCGAAATAATAGTCCTCGCCAGTGAGTTCGGCTTTGTATATTCCCCAATAGCCGTCTCTTTCTGCAGCATAGTAGAGATTGCGGCCGTCCTTGGAGAAGGAGATGCCCCTTTCCTGGCTTGGGGTATTGGTAATTCTCTTTGTCACTTTCTGGTCCGGAGCTATTACAAATACATCTCCGTGGGCCACAATGGCGATTTCCTTGCCGTTTGGACTTACTGCCAGCTCGGTGGCACCGCTGCTGATGTTGCGGTAAACCTGCTCGCGTTCGTTGTCATCGGAAACGATTTTGATGTTCACCTTGAGAGCAGGGTCTCCCGGCAGACAGGTATAGAGGTCGCCGTTGTAGGAGAAGCAGAGCATGTTGCCCATTGAAACCGAGAGGTTTCGCACCGGATGGGTTGTGAGCCTGGTAATCTGGCTTGGAGCCTCGGTGCTGTTGATGTTGGCCTTCCAGACGTTGAAGCTTCCGGAACGCTCACTAAGGTAGAAATAGTCCTTTCCGTCGGCTGCAAAAACAGGGTTGCGGTCTTCTCCTATGAAATCGCTGAGTTTCTGGTACTGGTTCTTTTTAGGCAGATACTTCCACACATCCCTTGTTACGGAAGAAACGTGGTGCTTGCGGAGATTGTCTTCGTAGCCTTTGTAGTCCTCGTAGAGAATGATTCCGTTCACGTTTACGGAACCGTTCATCATCGGGACAGAACTGATGAGGCTGAGCTTCTTGTCCTTGATGTTCACGCTGTAGAGCTGCGGGGTGCCGGGGAAGTCGCTCCAGCTGGCATCGGCCTGAATGTTGGCACTGAAATAGACCTGATTGTCCCTGCTGACGAAAAGAGGGGTCTCGGCTCCCGGGAAGTCTGTGAGCTGTCTGGCCTTTCCTCCCACGGATGGGACAATCCAGATGTCCTTGCTTCCTTCACGATAGGAACTGAATACGATGTTCTTGCCGTCCGGACACCATACGGGGTCGCTGTCATAGGCTGCATTGCTGCAGATACGGAGGGCCGTACCGCCTGTGGAAGGTACTGTGAACAAGTCTCCCTTGTAGCTGAAGACTATTGTGCTTCCGTCTGGGGAAATGCTGCTTTTCCTTATCCAGCGTGCATCTTCCTGCGCACAGAGGCTTATGGTCATAAAGAGACCAAGCGCAAAAGTGGTGACAATCTTTTTCATAAGGCACAAATATACAAAAAAATGCTCCGTCTTGCAAATTAGCACAGAAATCTGTATTTTTGCGCTCCGTTTTGAAAATAACAGAAAAGAAAACAATATGGCAAATTCAAAGACAAAAGAGGAAGTACGCGAGGAGAATGTTGTCGCTACTGTCTCCAACACAGAAAAATTCTTACACGAAAACAAAAAGGTGATTATCGGAGCCGTTGTGGCTGTTCTCGTGATTGCTGTAGGTATTTTTGCCTATAACAAACTTATCTATGCTCCTGCCAGCATAGAGGCTGCAGAGGAGTGCTCGGCTGCCGAGTTCAGTTTTCAGGCCCGTGAGTTTGAACTCGCACTCAATGGGGACGAGAACCATTCGGGTTTTGCCCAGGTTATTGAGGACTACGGTTCCAAGGCACCTAAATCAGCATATCTCTATGCAGCCGTCTGCTGCGCCCAACTCGGAGAGTGGGATCAGGCTCTTTCCTATGCCAGAAGCTACAAAGGCAAGGACAGCATTCTTGCTGCACGTGCCATCGCCCTCCAGGGAGACTGCCATTGGGCACTCGGAAACCTTGAGGAGGCTGTGAAGGCCTACGAAAAGGCTGCTGCAAGGGCAGACAACGATTTTGCTGCAGCATATCTCCAGAAGGCCGGTGAGGTTTATCTCGCACTTGGTCTCAACGACAAGGCTCTTGCAGCCTTCAAGAGCGTTAAGGAGAAATATCCGCGCAGCGAGGAGGCTTATGAAATTGACAAATACATCAATAAAGCAGCTGAATAATTATGGGAAGAGCGTTTGAATTTCGTAAAGAGCGTAAGATGAAAAGGTGGGGTCACATGGCCCGTACCTTTACCAAACTTGGAAAGGAAATTACCATTGCCGTGAAGCAGGGAGGCCCGGATGTTACCGGTAACCCGCGTCTGCGTGCCCTTATGGCCGAGGCCCGTTCCGAGCAGATGCCTAAGGAGAATATCGAGCGCGCCATAAAGAAGGCCACCGAGAGCAAACAGGGAGATTTCAAGGAGGTTGTTTACGAGGGCTACGGGCCTTTTGGCATTGCCTACCTTGTGGAAACTGCCACCGACAACACCACCCGTACTGTTGCCAATGTCCGTTCGTACTTTACAAAGTGCGGAGGTACTTTGGGTACCAGTGGTTCCGTTTCCTTTATGTTCGACCATAAATGCGTGTTCCGCATCAAGGAGAAGGAAGGCATCGATCTTGAGGAACTTGAACTCGAACTCATAGACTATGGTGTAGATGAACTCTTCGAGGAAGTAGAGCTTGACAAGGACGACAACGAGACCAAGGTGATTGTCATCTACGGTGACTACAGCTCTTACGGCCAGATTCAGAAATACATCGAGGACAATGGCTACGAACTCATTTCCGGTGGTTTCGAGCGCATCCCTACTACCGAGCTCAAGGATGTTACTCCTGAGCAGCGTGTCACTTTGGACAAGCTCACCAATCTTCTTGAGGACGATGAGGATGTGACCAATGTCTATACCACACTCAAACCTGCAGAATAATAATTTTATTTGTTCTGGATGAAAAGGTGGCCCGCAAGGCCGCCTTTTTTCTGATTTGTTCTGTTCATTTGGCTTTGGCTGTTCAACTGTCCGAATAAATCGGACACTTTATATTTATACCTCCATTTTCTTATAGTACAAAACAAACATGTCAGCTCGCTTGGTCGCACTCTCACCTAAATTGTGTTGGGAGAGCAAAATAGCAAAAAAAGGCCCTAATTTCGCTAAAATGAAGTATTTTCAGTCAAAA
>CAMGFA010000011.1 GCA_946055165.1 uncultured Bacteroidales bacterium | reverse complement strand
GGTACTAACTCTTTTCCAATTAGAATCTCAAACACAGGGTTTTGGACATGATCCTTTATTTCTCTCGCAAGGGCCCCGCGGCGAGCGGGGAGGGAAATGCGAAGCGCAAAGCGCAGAGCAAATCCCTGGGCCCCGCGGCGAGCGGTAAGGGAAAAGCCAAGCGCAGCGTGGCTAATCCCTGTGACAGTGTGCTTGTGACAGGGAAATGCGAAGCGCAAAGCGCAGAGCAAATCCCTGCTGCCTTGCGGGTGCATCATTATCTTCTTAAACACAGGGTTTTGCAGGTGTCACGAAAAAACGAAGAACTTGATTAGGTGGTGTTCCACAGTAAGCTTCCCCGGCTGCACAGTGCCAGTACCCCTGTGGGAATTACGGCAAATAAGCGCTATATTTGCAACTCAAAATTTTCACTGATGTCAAAGGTTAAAATACACACTCAATACGGTGATATGCTGCTTCGTCTTTATGATGAAACGCCAGCTCACCGTGACAACTTTCTCAAACTGGTTCGGGAAGGTTTTTATAATGGAACTCTTTTTCACAGAGTAATCAAGGATTTTATGATTCAGGGAGGTGATCCTCAAAGCGTTGGAGCTCCACGCTCCAAGGCTCTCGGCAGCGGAGACGTGGGCTATACGATTGAAGCCGAATTCAATTCTGCTCTCTTCCATAAACGCGGAGCCCTTTGCGCTGCAAGGCAGGGTGACCAGGTAAATCCTGAAAAACGCAGCAGCGGCTGCCAGTTCTATATTGTTTGGGGAAAGACATATAACGATTCTCAGATTGCCCAGTTGGAGCGGCAGATGAAGATGCAGGCCCTTCAGGGAGAGTTCGATGCTCTGGTAAGGGAAAGACGCGATGAGATTCTCCAGCTTCGCCGCAATCGCGACCAGGCCGGCCTTCTTGCCCTGCAGGACGAGCTTGAAGCGATGGCCAATGCTCAAGTTGCCCAGAAACAGCTCGGCAAGTTGAGCGATGAGCAGAAAAAGTGCTACCGTGAGCTTGGTGGCACCCCCTTCCTTGACGGACAATATACCGTTTTTGGCGAGATTGAAAGCGGCCTTGATATAGTTGCGAAAATTCAGGCAGTCGGAACCGATTCAAACGACCGTCCGCTTAAAGACATTGAAATGAGCGCGGAAGTAATCGATTAGTCAATATACCGCAATAGCATACAGCGCCTTCTCCCCCGGATCTGTGAGGAGAAGGCGTGAATTTTTAAGTTTTTGCATAAGAGCGTCATGACTTTTTGCGTTGACCACTCTCATATTGCATTGCCCGTCCGGAATTGTGTTTTTCAGCTGTTCATATACCCTGCGTGACACCATTCCCATATTATTGCGGACATTGATTTCTATGCAAGGGGCCACTCTGCCATCTTCGGTAACAAACATGTCCACACCAAGTACTCCCCGGTAGTTGCCAAGAAAGGCAGAACCAAGATACTGTGCTATTAAATCTTTGATTTCAAGCATCTTATTCTCCGGAATATATTTAGAAAGGAGTTTGAGAATATGCTCGTTAGAGGCCAAAAGATTGGATGTGTAACTGCAGTTTTGAGCCTCGAAAATGGCAAAGCCTTCAAAATGAACGGCATCGGCCTCGACAAAAAACTGCAGAGAAAAGTCCAAAGCCAACTTCTGGCGCCGCTCCACCATAATGCTGCCCTGTTTCTGCAGCACTTTGCGGCACCAGCCCAAATCGCTCTGGGTGAACTCATCGGCCCGGATTTTTCTTATGCCCCTTCCGCTTCCGGACCATGGTGCCTTGAGAATGGCATCGGCATAAGCATTTACTGTCTGGACGATGCTGTCGAGTTGCGGGAGTTCTGCCGGCTCGATGTCGCAGAGCAGTTCGGGATTGGGGAATCGGCCGAAAACAAACTCTTTGCAGAGTTTGGCATAGCGCCGATGCGAGAGTTTGCGGACCTGTTCCAGATATGAAGCCGAAGGGAGCTCTTCCTCTTTGGCGCCGAGGGCTGCAAGTTGTTTACAGACAACCGAATCCCAGCCCCAGACTTTGTGCTTGCTCACATCCGGGAGCACGAAATCCATTATGCCCACACAGTCATTGCTGAACTGTTGGGCAACAAGGGGCGCCACAAAAGACGAACTGCCGTTGGCAAGGCAGATGTCGTGTTCTGAATTGAAGAGGCTTAGTCTACCTGCTCGAAGACATTCTTCGGCATTTTGCACTTCGGACATTTCCAACTGGCAGGCAGTTCTTCAAAAGCGGTTCCGGGATAGATTCCTTGACTTGGATCGCCTTTTTCAGGGTCATATACATAGCCACATACAGGGCATTTGTATTTATTGAGTTCGTAATCGTCGTACATAGGTGTTGTTATTTAGAAATTCTATACAAATATAATTATTTTAAATAAGCCATGCAATCCATTTTAATGTTCTCCGCTTACAGCGTAGCTATATAGTCCTGCATTTCGCATAATCAAGGACGGATGTTCACATCGAGTGGGAAAATGCTGTTTCTGCGGAGGGGATGGATCGGAAAACGCAGCTGCCTGCTTTGGCCGAGGACTTCGTAATCCAACACCAGCACGCTTGCCGGTGAGGTCTCACTTTGTGGCATATCATTGGGGTAGCAGTAAATGGTGGTACCCGGGTATTGTGTGTAGAGCCCGATATCGTAGGGAAGGTATGCCGTCTTGCTCTCCGATGGGTCCAGACAGTAAAAGCCTTCGTCCCTGAAGAGTTCTGCCCTGGTGCAGCAGTTTTCGAGATGGATGCGCGGATTCTCAACCAGAATGTCGCCATCGTAATATTGGGTGATGCTGGAAATCTGCACTCCGCAGAGCAGGGGTTCCAGAACCACTGCGGCCACAAGCGGAGAATCTTCAGCTGCAGTAGCAGCAATTTCTTCCTTCAGCGAAAAACTCCCTGTTCCTCTCATTATGGCCTGTTCGGGCTTTTCATATTCAAGCAACATTTCCAGACCTCTCCAACTGTCCGTATGGAGCAGGACTTCCGGATGGAACTCTCCCGGTGCATTTGCCACCGCCATCACAAAATACTCGCCGGCCTCGTGGAGGACAAAATCGCAGAAACGGCCTTCAACCCGCTCATAGTGAACGAGTTCACTTCCGTAAACAAAAATGTCTGCATGTTTGAGCTCCGGCTCCAGGCCCATTCGGCTGAGCGTTTCCAGATTGATGCGGCATGGGTAAGCCCGCAAAGTGTCTTTCCCGTAGGATGTGCCGCTGCTGTCCGGCTCATCTACCTTGTCCGGCCTTTCATCCGGCTTGGACGGACGATCCTTCTCGGGTAAAAAAACACAGGCTCCTGATAAAAGTATCAGGAGCGCTGCAAAGATAAATCTCTTTGAAGCTTTCATAGTTGTAAAATTTAGAATGTATAGTTATTAACCTCCGAAATTGTCGTAGAGAACGTTTTCTGGAGCAACTCCCAGACTGTCGAGCAGCTTGTTCACAGCTCCAACCATCATTGGAGGACCGCACATGAAGTACTTGATGTCCTCCGGAGCCTCGTGGTTCTTGAGGTAGGTCTCGTACATCACATTGTGGACAAAACCTGCAACATAAGGAACTCCGGCTGCATCGGCTGCAGGATCCGGACGGTCGAGGGCCAGATGGAACTTGAAGTTAGGGAACTCACGCTCGATTTCGGCAAAGTCCTCGAGATAGAAGGCCTCGACAAGGGCGCGTGCACCATAGAAGAAGTGAACTGTACGTCCTGTCTTGATGGTCTTGAAGAGTTCCATAATATGGGAGCGCAGAGGAGCCATACCGGCACCGCCGCCCACGAAAATGTACTCGATATCCTCCGGGTCGTTCTGAGGGAGAAGGAATTCTCCGTAAGGGCCGCTGATGGTCACCTTGTCGCCAGGTTTGCGGGTAAATACATAGGACGATGCAATACCCGGGTTCACCGGCAGAAGCTTAGGACCCTGTTCGCGTGGAACGCTGCGGTCGAACGGCGGAGTGGCAATACGTACGTTGAGTTTGATGATGCCTTTCTCTCCAGGATAAGAGGCCATGGAGTAGGCACGGATGGTTGCAGTAGGGTTCACGCTTTCAAGATTGAAGAAACCGTATTTCTCCCAGTCTGCACGATACTCAGGCTCAACGTCAATATCTTTGAAATAAAGATGGTAGGCAGGGATGTCAATCTGGATGTACTCGCCGGACTTGAACTCAAGATGCTCTCCTTCAGGAAGCTTCACTGTGAACTCTTTGATGAAGGTAGCCACGTTCTTGTTGGAGATAACCTCACACTCAAGTTTCTTCACGCTGAGTGCGCTTTCAGCAACTTGAATTTTGAGATTGTCCTTGACCTTGACCTGGCAGCCAAGTCTCCAGCCGTCCTTGATCTGCTTGCGGTTGAAGAAGCCTACCTCGGTAGGGAGGATTTCTCCGCCGCCCTCGAGAACCTGAACCTTGCACTGGCCGCAGTTGGCTTTACCGCCACAGGCCGATGGAAGGAAGATCTTGTTGTCGGCCAGGGTACCCATAAGGTTTCCGCCCGGAGTCACATCAAGTGTCTTCTTGCCGTTGTTGATATCGATTTTGATTGTACCCTTAGGGGTGATTGCAGCTTTGATGATGAGAAGGACAGCTACCAGAACGAGGATAACTATTACCATCAGCACCATTGAAGTGAAAAGTGTTGTATTCATATCTCCTCCTCCTTATTAAAGTGAAATACCCATAAAGGCCATAAAGCCTATACCCATAAGACCCACGGTGATGAATGTGATGCCGGTTCCCTTGAGACCCTTCGGCACATTGCTGTAGGCCATTTTCTCGCGGATGGCTGCAAGGGCAACGATAGCCAGATACCAGCCGATACCGCTTCCGAGTGCATATACTGCCGATTCACCCACGTTGGCGAATTCCCTCTGCTGCATGAAGAGCGCACCTCCGAGGATGGCGCAGTTCACGGCGATAAGAGGAAGGAAGATACCGAGTGAAGAATAGAGTGAAGGCAGGAACTTCTCAACCACCATTTCCACAACCTGGACGATGGCAGCAATAACTGCGATGAAGAGGATGAAACTCAGGAAGCTGAGGTCCACCTCCGCGAACTTCGGACCAAGCCATGAGAGGGCGCCGGGCTGAAGAACGAACTTGTTGAGAAGGTAGTTTACCGGCAGGGTAATGAGAAGCACAAAGATTACTGCGATTCCCAGACCGTTTGCCGTTTTCACATTTTTCGATACTGCCAGGTATGAACACATACCGAGGAAGTACGCGAAAATCATATTGTCAACAAAAATTGACTTTACGAACAAACTTAAAAGATCCATAATTCCTTAGTAGTGTTGATATTATTCCTGAAGTGACTTGTCAATGCTTCTCTGTGCCCAAACCACACAGCCCAGAAGGATGAGGGCCATAGGAGGGAGAATCATAAGGCCGTTGTTGGTGTAGCCGATGGCGGAGAGCACCGGAATTCCGAAGAGGGTGCCGCTGCCGAAGAGCTCACGGAAGAAGGCCACGATAATGAGGATAAGACCATAGCCCAGGCCGTTTGCCAGACCGTCGAGCAGGGAAGGAATCGGCTTGTTGCCGAGAGCGAAAGCCTCGATGCGGCCCATCACTATACAGTTGGTGATGATGAGGCCGATGTAAACCGAAAGCTGCTTGTCGATTGCATAGGCGAAAGCCTTGAGCACCTGATCTACTAGGATAACCATCATAGCCACAACAACGAGCTGGATGATAATTCTCACGCGGTTCGGAATGGTCTTTCTCAGAAGGGAGCAGATGAAGCTGCTCACTGCCGTTACGATGGTTACGGAGAGGGCCATTACGCAGGCACCTTTGAGCTCCACTGTTACGGCGAGGGAAGAACAGATACCGAGAATCAGGACAGTGATAGGATTGCCCTTGAAAATCGGATTAAGTATTGTATCTTTAAATTTACTCATTGTATTTTCCTCCTCTGCTAGTTGTTTTGGGCTTCGATATAGTTCTTGTAGGCATCGAGCCATTCATTGATGGCTCCCGACAGACCGTTGCTGGTCATTGTGGCACCAGAAATGGCATCAATGGCATTGGACTGTCCCTGAGGAGCTCCGCCCTTGACGATTTCAAAGGCTTTGGCCTTTTCCAGATCAATGCTCTTGCCTACGAACTGGGCACGGAACGAAGGATCGTCCTTGATCTTGCCGCCAAGACCCGGGGTCTCGCTTGCGTGGTCGAAATAGGCTCCTACAATGGTCTTGAGGTCGCCGCCGAGGGCGATATAACCCCATACCGGGCCCCAAAGTCCCTGTCCGTAAACAGGAAGTACACTTACTCCGTTGTTGAAGATATATACCGGAATCTCATATTTGCCTTCCGGGAATCCGTATTTCTGGGCCTTGAGCTGGGAAGTGCCCCATACTTCGGCCTTTTTGGTGTCAAGACTCTTTACAATCTCGCCCTGTGCATTCACGAGCACTGCCTTGTTAATATTGTCCTTGAAGAATTCAATGACCTTGGCATTGCCCCAGGCACCGAGTTCATCTTTTTCGGCGAACTGGGCTGCTGTGAGAATCTGGCTTATGGTCTCGGCCTTTTCATTTGCTTCCTGCATAGGTTTGAGCTTCTGCGAAGCAAAGGCGAGAACTGCTGCTACAAGCACACAGACTACTGTGGTGTAAACAATGGTATAGACATTATTATTAGTATTCATATTGCTTTCTGTTCTTTGCTTTGATATGAGCGTTTACTACACAGTGGTCGATAAGAGGAGCGAAGATGTTGCCAAGGAAGATGGCGAGCATCATACCCTCGGCGTAACCAGGGTTGAAGATCCTGATGATTACGCAGATGGCGCCGATGAGGAAACCGTAGATCCACTTGCCGGTCTCGGTCTGTGCCGATGTAACAGGGTCGGTGGCCATGAATACGGTACCGAAGGCGAATCCGCCCATTACAAGATGGTACCAGAAAGGAATGTCGCTTGCGCCGCTGAGGTTGGCAATGCCGCCTACGAACACTGCACCGAGAACGGAGCTGAGCATTACCTTCCAGCTTGCAACCTTGGTCCAGAGCAGGATGATTGCACCCAAAAGGATGGCAATAACCGAAGTCTCACCTACTGAACCCGGGATGCCGCCCCAGAACATTGTCCAGAAGCTTGTGCTGTACTGTACTCCAGCGTTGGCAAGGGCGTCGAAACCGTCGGCTGCGAGGGCCAGAGGGGTAGCGCCGCTGAAGCCGTCAACCACCTTTTCTCCGGCCTCTATCCAGCACTGCGAGCCGGACATGTTGTTAGGGTAGGAGAAGAAGAGGAAGGCGCGGGTAAGGATGGCAGGGTTGATGATGTTCATTCCGGTGCCTCCGAAGACTTCCTTTCCGAAAATCACTGCAAAAGCCACGGCAATTGCAAGCATCCAGAGAGGGGTGTCAACAGGGACGATGAGCGGGATGAAGAAACCCGATACAAGATAACCCTCGTTCACTTCCTCGCCCCTTATCTGGGCCGATGCGAACTCGATGGCAAGACCTACGAGGTAGGAAACCACGAAGAGAGGGAGAACCTTGAGGAAACCGAACCAGAAGGCCTGGAATACGTTCCAGGAGATTCCGGTGGCAAGTGCGTGCTGATAACCGACGTTCCACATTCCGAAGAGAGCTGCCGGAGCAGCGGCGATTACAGCGATAATCATGATACGCTTTATATCCACGGCGTCGCGGATGTGGGCACCTTTGCGGGCAACTGTACCCGGCACGTGAAGGAATGTCTCAAAAGCGTCTATTGTAGAGTGCAGCCAGTAGAGTTTGCCGCCTTTTTCGAAAATCTTGTTCATACTTTTAAGCCATTTCTTTGAGCATCAGGTCAATGCCCTGAGCTATGATATCCTGAATATTGTTCTTTGAAGGATCGGCGAACTCGCATACTGCCAGGTCTTCAGGCAGCACTTCGTAGATGCCGAACTGCTCCATTTTCTCGATATTGCCAGCCAGGCAGGCTTTCACGAGGTAGAGAGGGTAGATGTCCATAGGAAGATAGTGGGCGTAGTAGCCGTCCGACATCACAAATGCCCTCGGACCGCCGTGCAGGTTGGTGTCCATGTCGAAGGTGCGCTTAGGAGTGAGCCAGCCCAGACACCAGTTGAAATAGGTGTGGTCGGAGCTGAACTGCTTGAATCGGAAAGGCCTTGCCCAGCCGAGCAGTTCCTTTTCTGTACCCTCCTTGATGAGGGTGATGGTGTTGTCTGCAAAGCCGAGATAACCCTGCTCTCCGACATTCTTTCCGCACATCACATCACCGCTTACGAAGCGGATTTCCTCTGCGTTGCTGCCGTAGAACGGCTTGAGGCTGCTTATGGCAGTACCCGGAACGCAGCTGATGTACGAAGGCTCTATGGCCATAGGGCCCGATACGGCAACCTTGCGGCTCATGTCGCAAACTCCCTTGCTGAAGAGTTTGCCGATGGCAGCCAGACCCTGCAGGGTGATGGTCCACACAATCTCATCCTTGCGGATAGGGCTTATGTGGCTGATCTGGACACCGAGGCATCCCTTAGGGTATTTGCCTTTGAAATAGTGCTTTGTAACTCCGTTGAGCCTTTCGAGCGGGCTGTTCTTCACGCAGGCGTCGAGACTCAGATGCACGCCGCCCTTGCTGAGTTTTGCAACAGCGCTGATGCCGGTTTGGATGGCATTGACCTCCGTTGCAAAGGCGAAGTCCGGATCGGCAGCCAGAGGGGCTGTTGCAATGGCCGATACGAAAATGGCCTTCGGTTCTGCCTGAGGATTGGCGATGATTCCGTAAGGGCGCTGTACCAGGAACGGCCACAGACCGCTTCCGAGAATGGCAGCTTTGATCTCATCGGCAGAAAGAGCTTCCACCTTTTTTACCCCGAAATCTACGGATTTCTGCTCTACATCCCTTTGGATGAGCACTGCGAGCAGTTTTCTTTTCTCGCCCCTGACGATTTCCTTCACAACACCGCTTACAGGTGAGGAGATGATGATGTCAGGGTTTTTCTTGTCTTGCAGAACAGGGGATCCGGCAAGGACGCTGTCGCCTTCCTTTACGAGCAGTCGAGGCAGCAGGGCCTTGAAGTTCGCCGGCTGAACAGCCACGATGTCGGAGTTCACTGTTTTGCTTAAACGTTTCTCAGCCACTCCGGATATCGGAATGTTGAGACCCTTTTTCAAAACGATGGTTTCGGACATTTTATATAGTTTTATAAGATAAATCTTAAAAGCGCTGCGAAGATACGAAATTTTTGCGTATTTTCGCTTTGTTATGGAAAACAAAGTGAGTGTAATTTTAGAGGGGCTGAACGATGAACAGAAGAATGCCGTTCAGGCAATGGAAGGTCCGGTGCTTATCGTAGCCGGTGCCGGTTCAGGAAAGACAAGGGTGTTGACAAGCAGGGTGGCCTACATCCTGGCCAGCGGCGTGAGCCCTGCGCGGGTTCTGGCCCTCACTTTTACCAAGAAGGCGGCCGGCGAGATGAAGGAGCGCATTGCCCTTATGGTGGGCCGGCACAACGCCTCGAGGGTGGTGATGGGAACCTTCCACGCCGTATTCGTCCGCTTTCTTCGCGAATGGGCCGAAAGCATCGGCTATGGCCGCGACTTCTCCATCCGCGACACAAGCGAATCGCAGTCCACAGTCAAGGCATGCATCAAGGAACTTGGCCTCGACGACAGCACATACAAGCCCAAGGATGTGCTCTCGCGCATTTCATCAGCCAAGAACAGCCTTGTGACCTGGGACCGCTATGCCGCAAGGCAGGACCTCCTGGCAATGGATTCCGCAGCCCGCAAGCCGCGCATCTGCGACATCTACCGCCTCTACCAGCTCAAGCTCAAGCAGAACAACGTGATGGACTTCGACGATATCCTGCTGAATATGAACATTCTGCTCAGGGACAATCCGGAAGCTCTTCAGACCCTCTGCGAGCGCTTTTCCTATATAATGGTGGACGAGTATCAGGACACCAACGCCGCCCAGTACCAGATAATCAAAAAACTCACCCTTCTGCACCATAATATATGTGTGGTCGGGGACGATTCCCAATCGATCTATGCCTTTCGCGGTGCGAGGGTGGAGAACATCCTGAACTTCAAGAAGGATTTTCCGGAGTGCAGAATCTTCCGTCTGGAGAGGAACTACCGCTCCACCAAGACCATAGTGCAGGCGGCCAACAGCCTCATTGCCCACAATCAGAGCCGTATTCCGAAGGAATGTTACTCCGAAGGGGAGCAGGGCAGCAAGATCAGGCTCTACGACTGCTGCGACGAGAACGACGAAGCCGCAAAAATTGCCCAGCTCATCTACCAGGGTGTGAACGGCGGCAGCGGCAGTTACGACAACTATGCCGTGCTCTACCGCACCAATTCCCAGTCTCGCGTGATTGAGGAGGCTCTCAGGCGGCGCAATATCCCCTATAGGGTTTATTCCGGCAACTCCTTTTTTGACAGGGCCGAAGTTCGCGACCTTATGGCCTATTTCAAACTGTGCGTGAATGTGAACGACGATGAAAGCTTCCGCCGCGTGGTGAACAAGCCTGTGCGCGGGATCGGCAATACCACAATGGTTTCACTTGTAGAAGCCGCCCAGCATTCCAGGACCTCCCTTTTCAAGGCAGTTTACCTCGAAACCCTCCCGTCGTTCGGAATCAAGCAGGGCACAATAGACAAATTGCGCAAGTTCTGCGACATGATAAACTCCTACGCCTCAAGCCAGGCCACAAGGGAAGCGACCGAACTGGCCGAAAGCCTTGCTGTGGAGAGCGGTCTCTATGCCTTTTACAAGCTGGATACTTCGCCCGAAGGCCGCGACAGGTTCGAGAATGTGCAGGAACTCTTGAATTCGGTGGCTGTTTATGTGGAGGAGCGTCGCAGGGAGGCCGAGGAGAACGAGGAGGAGTGCAGTGAAATCAGCCTTGCCGACTATCTGGAGAACGCTGCCCTTCTTTCCAATGCCGATACTGCCGGCGATGAAGAAAAGGAGCAGGTCTCGCTTATGACTGTGCACAGTTCCAAAGGTCTGGAATACCCCCACGTGATTATTGCCGGAATGGAGAACAATCTCTTCCCTTCCAGCTCTATGCTTTCCTCACCCAATGAAATCGAGGAGGAAAGGCGTCTTTTCTATGTGGCTCTCACCCGTGCGCAGACAAGCGTAAGCCTTACCTGTGCCGATTCCCGAATGCGCAACGGCAAGACTGAGTGGAACCCCGTCTCGATGTTCGTTAAAGAAATCGACCCTCAATATCTCGATGCGCCTCTGCTTGCCAGGGCAGCGTTCGGCTCCGGCAGCAGCACGGGCTCTGTCGGCCGGACAGGTTTCGGCAGTACGGGCTTCAGCAGGCAGCCCGCTTCGGGCCAGTTCAGCCGTGGTGGGGGCTTCCGTCAGCAGGGCCCGGCCTATATGGTATCGTCCGGAAAGAGATCCATCCCCGTTCCGGATGCATTGAAAACGGCTCAGGCAGCACCGAAGCCTGTTTTGAGGCCATCGGCACCGCCTGCGCCTGTCGCTGATTTCGTTCCGGAGGAAATGACTGTGTTCCAGGCCGGCCAGCGGGTGGAGCACAACCGTTTCGGCAAAGGACGGATTGTCTCGGTTACGGGCATGGTCCCGGAGCTCAAAGCCATAGTGGATTTCGACGCCTACGGAACCAAGACCCTGCTGCTCAAATACGCCAAAATGCGGCGCCTCTGAGCTATTCCTTGCACCACTTGAAGTTGCCATGAGTGCAAAGTGCTCAAGGCATAACGATGCTCAATCTTTGGATCACGAGCAAAACCCTGTTTGTACTGCGAGGCAGCCGGGGTCATGACTTTCAGGCGGATGCGCGCTGCGGCTTGTCCTGCGAAGTCGGTGTTATCCGTGAACTCGCTATTAGGAATATTAGAACGGAAGTTCCGGCCCGTAATAAACATCCGGTTCACACAGGACGCGAATGTCGCTATCCTGGAAGAGCTTGGCCTGTTTCTCCAATTTCTTTAAAATTTCGCTGCGGCGGTTGATGCTATCCAGTTCCTCCCTGCGGGCTTTGCTCATTTCAAGGAATTTTTCTTCCTGGTCGATGCCCAAGAACCGGCGGCCAAGGAGATTGGCTGCGATTCCAGTGGTGCTGCTTCCGGTGAATGGGTCAAGTATCCAGGCTCCTGGCTTAGTGGAGGCCTGTATGATTCTGGACAGGACGCACAAGGGCTTCTGAGTCGGATGCTTGCCACAGGATTTCTCCCACGGTGCAATCGCCGGTAGTGTCCAGACATCTCGCATCTGGGTGCCTCCGTTGATTTCCTTCATCAACTCATAGTTGTAGTAGTGGCCTACTTTCTGTTCCTTTCGCGCCCATAGAATGTATTCTGCCGAGTAAGTGAAATACCGACAGGAAAGGTTGGGTGGAGGATTGGTTTTTACCCAGGTAATGCAGTTGAGGATTTTGAAATCCAGCTCTGTTAAACAGCGGGCAACTGAGAAAATGTTGTGGTAAGTTCCGCTAACCCAAATGGTGCCGTCTGCTTTCAGATGCTCACGGCAGGCGGCCAGCCATTTTTTGTCAAACTTATAGTCTTCCTCATATCCCTGAGATTTATCCCACTTGCCTTTGTTTACAGACACAGGAATGCCGCTTTGTATGCTGATGCCGCCGTTGGACAGATGGTACGGCGGATCTGCGAAAATCATATCAAACTTGAATTCAAAGGAGTTCAGAAGTTCAATACAATCTCCCTGCAGGAGCGTGAAGTTTTTATCTTGTGATTTATAGTAGGCTGTGGTCATAAGATTAAACAAGTTTGGTGGCCACTACTCCGTCATCGAGGTCCATGATATTGTAGAGATGCTCCAGGACGTCGAAGGTTTCCTTGAGGTTGTTGCGGGCAGAACCCCAGCCGTGTCCATCGGTAATCCAGACGAACTTGAAGTTAGGGTGGTCCTTTGTCTCCAGAGCGATGGTCTTGTAACTGCGTGCAGTTTCGTTCAGTTTGGAGCCGCCGCTGGTGTAGAAGTTGGTTTCAATTCCGTAAATCATATTTGGGCGCTTGATTACAAAGTCAAAGCGCTTCTCTGTGCTTCCTTCGTTGGAGATGCAGGAAAGGTCGATGCCCCATTTTTGCTCAATTTCGCTGATGTACATCTCCTTGAAGTAAGTTATATCTTTTATAAGTCCAGCCTTGACGAGATATCCTTCAACTAGATCTTCCATTACGTGTCCACCGCGGTTCTTGCGGGCATTGGAGTCCAGGCCTGTTTCAACACCAGTAACGTAGTCTACCAGATTGTGGATATGTTTCTGTTTCATCAAATCAAAGATTCCAGTCTCACGCATAAACACCACATATTCTTCGATGTTGTAATTTGCATGATGGAAGTTCCATACGTGCTCACCATCAAAATCAACAGTAAGGATATCTGATTCACGCTTGGCCAATAGGATAGGGATGCACTTGAGAATTTCAGGATACCGTTTGTAAAGTGCCACGAACTCATTCTCAATGTCTGAGCACCCAATCAAGGAGTTTAATATGTTTAGTTCAACTTTGATGGTATCTACGTTGCGGTAAATCTTCTCAAAGTCAGTGTAATACTTATAGCCTGCTATGGCGGAGCGGAAGCCCGCCAGCCAAGTGTTGAAATCTCTCATATTATGCGTTGACTACGTTAGAAATCATCAGCTCTGAGATAGCTCCGCGTCCTGAAGCGTCAGAGTTTATCATTCGGGCAGCGGATACTCTCTTGATGTTGAAATGTTTGTATATGGAATCGAGGAAATCCTCTTTGGGATTGATTTCCTTTGGGTCTGAATTGCTTGCGACAAATAGGGCCTTATCCTTACTAATTTGGGTACAGAAGTCGCGAAGACGAATCTGTTCGGCATCATTGAACCCTTCTTTCGTGTATGATGTGAAGGAGGATGTCTCTGTGATGGGTTTGTAAGGAGGGTCGAAATAGAACAGCGTATCGGGGCCGGCGTAATGTCCTGTCTGGGCGAAATCGCCACAAAGGATTTCTACCTTCTGCAGAATTTCGGAGCAAGCCCGCAGGTTGTCGGCATCGCAGATACGGGGATTTGCATACTTGCCGTGGGGAACGTTGAATTCGCCTTTGGCGTTGACGCGATAGAGGCCGTTGAAGCAGGTGCGATTGAGGAAGATGAAGAGGGCGGCAGTTTCTATTGGAGAAGTCTTCTTGGTGTTGAACATAGCCCTCTTCTCCATAAAGTAGTCCTTTCTCGCTTCTGCGTTTAGAGGGATATACTCGGCTTGGATGATAGAGAGCGCAGATATTAGTTTTTCAGCGCTCTCTTTGATGACTCGATAAGTGCATATTAACTCCTCGTTGATGTCGTTGATTACAGCTCTTTCAATATTGGGATAAGCTTGAAGAATCCAGAACATCACGGCACCACCACCCACAAAAGGCTCTACATATGTAAGGTGCTGACGGGTAGCGAAATCGCTAGGAAGCGACTTCTTGATTTCGTCAAGCAATTGTGTCTTCCCTCCTACCCATTTGATGAATGGCCGGGCCTGTGTCTTGTTTTCGGACAACATCATAAGCGCGTCATATTTCCACAAAGTTACAAAAAGAATGGATCGGTCAAAACAGTTTAATCAACTTTTCCAAGGCCTTTCAACATTTACAGTACTTATTTGGATTCCTTGCACCACTTGTCCAGCCAGGAGTAGAATTCCCTGTGCCACAGGAGCGAGTTCTGCGGCTGCAGAATCCAGTGGTTTTCTTCAGGGAACACTATGAGTTTGCTTGGAACGCCCATCATCTGGGCGGCGTTGAAGGCTGCCATACCCTGTTCGTAAGGGATGCGGTAGTCCATCATTCCGTGGATGCAGAGGATAGGGGTGTGCCATTTGGTCACCATTGAGGAAGGTGAGTTGGAGTAGTGCCTTTGGGCTTTGGCTGTGGAGGCGTAAGGAGCTCCTGCCTGCTGCATTCCGCCGAAGGTTATGCCGTCGCCGGCAGGACCTGTCTGCCCCGGGGTGTAGGCAAATTCCGTGAGGCCGCCGTTGTCCCAGTTGGCAAACCACATCTCTTCCGTAGTGAACCAGAGCTGCTTTTCGTCGAAAATTCCGGCGTGGGCAATGAAGCAGTCGTACAGGTCGCCGTGCAGACCTTCGAGCATATAGGCCGAATAGCCTCCGTACGATGCTCCCACGCAGGCGAGCTTGTCCACGTATGGCTGGCTCTTGATGTATCGGCCGGCAGTGAGGTAGTCCTGCATATTGAGGCCGGGGTAGTCGCCGCTTATCTGCTCTTTCCAGTCCTGTCCGAAGGCAGTGGTGCCTCGGCGGTTAGGCATAATCACCACATAGCCGTTCTCGGCCATTAGACGGTAGCACCAGCGGTAGCTCCAGTCCTGGGAGTTGGTGCCCTGAGGGCCTCCGAGCACGATTTCCACTGCAGGATATTTCTTCGAAGGGTCGAAGTGCGGAGGGTAGAGCACCCAGCACTGCATCTGCTTGCCATCTACGGTCTTGAGATGAATACTCTCGCTGTGCGGGGCCTCAAGCTGGCCCAAAAGGGCATCGTTCTCGTGGCTGAGCTGCCCGAAACTTGCGGGAGCATCGGCCGGAAGACTCACTTTCACCAGTTCGAGAGGGAAGTTGAGGCAGTAGTAGCTGCTGTAGAGCTCCACGCCGCCGTCCGGGCGGTCGAGCACTGCCCAAGGGGAGAAGAAGTCGTAATTCCACTCTTCAGCGCTCAGGCGGACGATTCGCCCTTCGAGGTCGCTCTTCATTATGGCCTGCTTGCCGTCCGGCTGCATTGAACTGAAATAGAGCTCGTTGTTGTGCCAGAGAAGGCCGTCGGCATCGTAGTTGAAATCCTTTGTGAGCTCGCGGATATTGCCAATCCAAGGCAGACTCTGCCCTTCGCAGCAGCCTTCGCAATTGCCAAGGACATCGGCCACGAGGATGCGCTGCCTGTCGGCTTCGTAGCCGTCGCGCTCCATTGAAATCCAGGCCAAATGGCGGCCGTCGGGGCTGAATACAGGGGCGGTGTCGTAGCCTCCGTCGGTCTTGACTTCTATTGTCTTGCCGCTCGGGATGTCATATACATATATGCCGCAGTTGGTGGAGAAGGCGTATTCCTTGCCTGTGTGCTTGCGGCAGGAGTAGGCCACAAGGCGCCCGCAAGGGGAGAAGTCCAGCTGTTCAGCCCCGCCGAAAGGCTCGGTCGGAAGCTCATAAGGCTCTTCCCCAAGAAGGTCGATGCTGTGCTCCGGATCAATTTTGCCTATAGGGGCGAGATATGTGCGCGGAGTTTCGGTAACCCAATGGTCCCAATGGCGGTACATAAGGTCCTCGGCAATATAGGCCTGAGCCTTCCCCAGGGCCGGGTCGAGCTTGTCGGCGGTCTTTACAGGCCCGTCTATAGTGCTGATATACAGCACCTGACTTCCGTCCGCAGACAGCTTGAACTCAGAAATTCCTCTCGGCACATTGCTAATCTGGCGCTTGGCTCCGAGCTTGCGTCCGCCCACAGCAGCCTGCCAAATCTGGCCGTCCTGCAGAAAATAGATGGATTTGCCGTCCGGTGCCCAGCGGGCGTTCGATGCGCTTTTTGCATAGCGGGTAAGCTGCACCGGATTGCTTCCGTCCAGCTCGCAGATATAGAGGTTGCGGCAGCTGCGGTTCTGCTCAATGGAGTTGTACGATACTCCGTAGAGGATTTTGCTGCCGTCGGGGCTGAGCTGGGGATCGCTCAATCGGCCCAGGGCGAGCAGGGCCTCGGGCGTAAAGCGGCCCTCCAGTTCTAGTTCGGGCTTTCCGATATAGCCTTTTTCGTTCTTGTTGGGTGTCATAATGCTACCGAATAGTTCTGCAATGCCGTAGCCAACAAAGAAGGCCAGGGCACAAATAATCAAAACACGTAAAAATTTCTTCATATATTGTACTTTTATGATATCTTGCTATAGTCTTTCCTGTTGTATTTGCCTTTGCGCAATTCCTTGAGAAGCAATTGGTTCTTTTCCTGAGCCAGCAGAGGGTCCTCTTCCAGGATGCGGCCTGCCACAGCCCTTGCCTCGGCGAGAACCTGGGAATCCTTCACCAAAGAGGCGATTTTAAGCTCAATCGGAAGACCGCTCTGCGCCGTGCCTTCAAGGTCGCCCGGACCGCGGAGCTTGAGGTCTTCTTCTGCTATTTCGAAACCGTCCTGGCTGCGGCACATCAGCTCCAGCCTCTGTATAGCTTCCTTCGAACATTTCTGCCCTCTGACCAGCACGCAGTGGGCTTCGTCGGACCCGCGTCCCACCCTGCCGCGCAGCTGGTGCAACTGCGACAGCCCAAAGCGTTCCGCACTCATAATCACCATTACCGATGCGTTCGGCACGTCCACTCCAACTTCTATCACTGTGGTGGAAACCAGGATGTTGGCCCTTCCTGCCGCAAAGGCGGACATATAGAAGTCCTTGTCTTCGGCGCTTTGCTTTCCGTGCACGATGGCCACTTTGTAAGGAGGGAAAGGGAAAGCCTGACAAATGTCCTCGTAGCCTTTTTCAAGGTTCTGAAGGTCCAGTTTTTCATTTTCGAAGATCATGGGATAGACCACAAATACCTGCCTTCCCTTTGCGATTTCCTTGCGCATAAAGTTGTAGATTACAGGCAGTTTGTTCTCCGTATGAAGGCTTGTGCGCACCGGCTTTCGCCCCGGAGGCATTTCATCTATCACGGAAACGTCCAAATCGCCGTAAACCGTCATTGCAAGGGTGCGCGGAATAGGGGTTGCGGTCATCACCAGCACGTGCGGGGCGCCATCTCCGTTCTTGCTCCACAGTTTGGAGCGCTGGTCCACTCCGAAGCGGTGCTGCTCGTCGATTACTGCAAGACCCAAATTGCGGAACTGCACGCTGTCTTCAATCAAGGCGTGTGTGCCAACTATAAGGCCGATGCTTCCGTCCAGCAGAGCTTCTGCAATTTCTTTTCTTTCACGGGCTTTGGTGGAGCCGGTGAGCAGGGCACAGCGTACCCCGGTTGGCGCAAGGTATTTGCTTATGTTTGCAAAGTGCTGTTTTGCAAGAACTTCCGTTGGAGCCATAATGCAGGCCTGGAAACCGTTGTCTATGGCAAGAAGGCAGGAGAGCACGGCAACCATAGTTTTGCCCGAGCCTACATCCCCTTGCAGAAGTCTGTTCATCTGCCTGCCGCTCAGCAAGTCCTTGCGGATTTCCTTGATAACTCGCTGCTGGGCCCCGGTGAGGGAGTATGGAAGGGATTTGAAACAGGAATTGAATTCACTGCCTACTTTTGGCATTATAAATCCCTTACTTTGCCTCGAGTTAACGAATTTCTGTTTCAAAAGGCTGAGCTGCAGAAGGAACAGTTCCTCGAATTTGAGTCTGCGGCTCGCCTTTTCAAGTGCATAGCTGTCTTTCGGGAAATGAATGTTCCTCAGAGCATAGGGAAGGGAACAAAGTGCAAGTTCTTTCAGAAGATAGTCCGGCAGGGTCTCCTCCACTTCTTCAAGGCACAGACCGAGCGCCACATCCTGCAGTTTGCACATCATTTTCCCGGTTATTCCTGCGTTTTTGAGCTTTTCAGTGCTCGGATACACCCCCGTGAGCCCTCCCTGATTGCTGCCGGCTTCCATAGGAGCATCGACCTCAGGGTGCACCATATTGAATTTGCCGTTGAATTCGGCCGGTTTGCCGAAGAAGACGAAGGTCTTTCCGGGCTCCAGTTTCTCGTAGTTCCATTTGAGAGCCTTGAAAAAGACCATTTCCATCTGGCCGCTGCCATCGTCCACTATAACGCTCACCCTCTTTCCCGAACCTTCACCCACAAGGGCGCGGGAAACAACTGTCCCTTTCACCTGGATGAAGGCCAGATTTTGGCCGGCATCGGCAATCCTCTGTATTCTGCTTCTGTCGATGTAGCGGAAAGGGTAGAAATGCAGCAGGTCGTCCAATGTTTTGAGGCCGAGCTCCTTTTCCAGCAGTTCGGCTCTTTTGGGACCAACCCCCTTGAGAAATTTTATTTCACTTTCCAGATACGACATCGTTCAAAAATAAGAATTAATTCGCAGAAATTTTCAGATGGAATCGAAAAAGTCGCTCAGATTGCATTCTCTTTCAAGTTCCAGTTTCTTGCGCAGGCGGTAGCGGTTCATCTCCACGCTTCGCAGGGTGATGTTGAGCAAAGGTGCGATTTCCTTGGAACTCAGTCCCATCTTGAGATAAGCGCACATCTTCAGGTCCGTAGGGGTGAGTTTCGGATAGCGGGCTTTCAGCCTTTTGAGGAAGTCGTTGTAAACGATGTCGAAATTGGCTTCGAATTTTTTCCACACATCGTCGTGCTGCAGGCTCTGCTGAATGTTCTTGTGTATTTTGTTGAGTATGGAAAGGCTTCTGTTGCGGTCGCTTCCAATGCAGTCTATGGCTTTTTCCAGCATTGAATCGATGTCCATAAGGGTTTCGTTCTTGCTGATGATGTTCATTGTGGACACGGTGAGGTCCTGAGACTTTCTCTCCAAATCGAGGGCCAGCTGCTTGGTCTTGAGTTCTTTGTCCTTCTCAATTTCAATCTTTCTCAAATGCTTGTCCAACTTGTTTCTTATCAGGATTCCCACCCCGAAGGCCAGGATTACCACTATAAACGTGAAGACTATGTAGGCCCAGGTCTGTTTGTACCAGGGAGCCTTGATTTCTATGGAAATGGATGTTTCGCTGAACCCTTCCCTGCCAGGGCTCTGGCACCTGACTTTGAATATGTAGCGTCCGTGGGGAAGCTGTGTGTATTCCTTTACTACTGCAGGACTGTAATCCGACCACAATTTGTCGTAATTCTCCAGACAGTAGCTGAAACTGCTCTGTTCCCCGCTGCTGTACCCCGGGCATGCAAAGTGGAAACTCAGGGAATAGTCCCGGTAAGGCAGCACGATATTGCCATTGAAGGCCTTGTTTCCTCTCGAATTGAAGATCAGGCTGTCTCTGTTTCCCGATCTTGCCGTGACTCTCTTGATGTAAACCTGTGAATTGCTGCCGTCGCCGGCTTCCGTATGGCTGCGGATAATGGCGTAACCGTCTTCCGTATTGAGCATCACCTGTCCATTGTCCAGTTCCAGAACATCCTCGAAGCCCGGAATGCGCTGCGAGCACAAGGGCTTCAATGAGAGCGAGTCCATTACCCAGCGTCCACGCGAATCGGGCCTGCATATTGCCTGCAGTTCGGAAGAAGCGAAAATCATGGACCCGTCCCGGCACTGATATACGCTGGCCCCTGTCGGAGGACTGGAAAATAGAGAGTTGATATCTTCCCGTGGAAGTGCCCTCTGCTGTATGGAATTGTAGGAATAAAATCCCTTGTCTGTCTTGAAGATTATTCCGTTGTCGAATTCAACAGGTACATTGCCCCAGTCCTGGGGAAAATTCTGGGCCTTTGAGAAAAACTCCACGCTGCTCACCTTCTTTGCCTCATAGTCTATGTTCAAACGGAAGAGTCCCTTGACCCAGTGACTGAACCAGATGCTGCCGTCGATGTCTTCCTCGAATACTTTACTAGACTCTTCGAAGCCCTGGATATAGCCTGCAAATTGCCACTTCCCGTTTATGTTCTGCAGCAGGAAGAGCCTGTCGTAGCTCGAACCAAGAAGAACATCCTCCCTGTTGCGCAAAACCTCCAGTTTCCAGCAGCCGTTAAGCGGAATGAGCCTCGGACCAGCATCACCTTCTATTATGTATATACCCTTGTCGCAGCTGCAGAACAGGGTATTCTTATGCTTCAGGAGGCTCCAAATTTGGCCTCTGATCTGAGGAACGGCCTTTATTTCATTTTCCCTTTCCAGAAAATAAAGACCCTGGTTCGTTCCAATCCAGAGTTTCCCATTGTAATTTACTGCAGCATAACCGCTTCCTATTTCATTGCTGTTCCTGCTAAGCTTGTAGAAGGGGCTGTTCAACTCCACACAGTCTATTCCCCTGTTGAGCCCAAGCCAGAGCGAGCCCTCCCTGTCGAAGAAAAGACTTAGCACGGTATTGTTTTGAAGTCCCGATTCAGTATCCAGATGTATGACCTCTGCATTCTCCTTGTCGTATATGTAAACTCCCTTTTCCACTGTGCCGTAAGCGGTGTATCTTTCATTGGCTTTTGCGCAATAGACATTGGCGCTGGCAAGTTCGCGGCTGAGGCTGCTGTTGTCCTTGCTCAGAATCCCGTTTTCTATGTGGAAAATACCCTTGTCGCTGCTCACAAGCTCCAGACCCGTACCACTGTCCAGAATGGCGCATATACGCAGCTTCCTGAGCGGTTCGGCAGCCTTTACTTCGCTGAAAACCTGCCCGTTGAAGCTGAACAGGCCTTTGTTGTTTACGAATATGTTAATGGAGTCTCTTATAATGGACGATACGGCCACCTTGTCCGGGAATTCGTATTTTCTGCAACCTCCCGGGCCGTAGCGGAATACGTTGTTGTTCTCCCTCAGCCAGATATTCTGCCCCAGCCTGAGAATTTCCCATACGTCTTCCATCTGGAGGCCAAGGCTGTCGGTCAGCACTGTCTTCTCGAACAGATTATCGCTTTTCTGGTCGAAATAGCCGAATTCCTCTGTGGCTCCGTAATAAAGACGCTCGCTTTTGCTGTCCCAAAAGACGGAACGAACGGCTGTGCGGTTGCTTGCATAGTGCAGAATCCATTCTCTGGAGTCGAATTCCAGCACTCCGTTGTTGGCGAAATACATATTTCCCGACTTGTCCTGGCAGATGTTCCAATTTTGGGCTCCTGCATTGTAATCCTGTTTCCTGTAATTCTTTATTGGAGGATAAAAACTTTGTGCCGCCGCATTTGCACAAAACAGAAGCAGGATTGTTATTGTGATTTTTGCTTTCATCTGGCTATTTTTTCTTGTGTACAAAGATAAAAATTATTGTTGTATTGTAATACTTTTTATAAATAATTAATTTCAAATAATATAACATATTTTTATTTTTCTCTTTGTAGAGGTGTTAATTTTACATTGTTGAGTTTTTTGTGTAGGTAAAATGTGTAATGTACGATTAGAATTTTGTAGGTTTGCAAAAAATAACACTGGAACAAATGCGAAAAATCCTGTTTTTTATTGTTTCTTTGCTCGCAGGCATAGTTGTGTCTGCCCAGAATCCTATAGTCCACGGTTGCGTTTACGCTGCGGACGATTCTTCTCCTCTTCCCGGAGTATATGTTGTCGTAGAGGGCAGCAGTACAATGACTGCAAGCGATCTCGACGGCCTCTACAGCATAGAGGTGAAAGTGGGGGAGACTCTTACCTTCACATCCATCGGTTTCATAAGCAAGAGCATTGTCGTAAAAAATGCAGGACAGCTCGATGTATATCTTGAACCCGATGCCCAGTTGCTTGATGAAGTGGTTGCCATCGGTTATGGTGTGGTCAAGAAGAGTGACCTCACCGGCTCTGTGGCATCGGTCAAGGGAGATCAATTGCAGAAAAGTCCTGTATCCGGTCTGGACCAGGCTCTTCAGGGCTTGGCTGCAGGTGTTACAGTGAACTCCAATTCCGGGCAGCCTGGTGCTGCTGCAGAAGTTCGTATCAGAGGTATCGGTACTGTGAACGGAAGTTCTCCTATATATGTAGTGGACGGAGTTATTGTAGATGACATCAATTTTTTGAGCCCGAATGACATCGCTTCCACGGAAATTCTCAAGGATGCATCGGCCACTGCAATTTACGGTTCCAGAGGTGCAAACGGTGTTATCCTCGTAACCACCGTCAAAGGTGGATCGGACGGAAAGGTCAACATCAGTTTCGATGCCTATGCCGGCCTTCAGAACCGCTGGAACAAGCTCTCTCTTATGAACGCTGAGGAGTTCTCCACTTATCTGGCAGCCAATTCCGGCATTCCTAAACAGTTGACAACCCTGCAGAACAAGGGGATAGATGCCTGGGTGAGAGGTTATCTCATAGGAAAATCGAATTTCTATCCCAGCAATATGGACTATTCCAGAATCGATACCGACTGGCAGGATGTGGTGTTCCGCACTGCTCTTGTCCAGAACTATCACCTCAGTGCCAATGGAGGTAACGAGAAGAGCAACTGGAGTATGAGTGCCAGCTGGTTCGACCAGGACGGCACCATCATCGGTTCTGATTATCAGAGACTCAGTCTCAGGATGAATTCCTCACACAAACTCAACGACTGGATAAAGCTGGGTGAGAATCTGAACTTTATGACCTCCCAGGGTCGCAACGCAATGAACAACAGCTCTTCTCCGGGCGCTTCCATTCTCTCTGCTGCCATAGCAATGGCCCCTTGGGACCCTGCCTATTACCCGAACGGAGCCCACAATTCTCTTGGCGAAGACCTTTCCGGCAGAATCAGTGCAGCTTCCAATTTCAAGAATGTGACCAACCCGCTTTCCATGGTTGCACACTCCCACCCTCTTGACATTACGGAGCGCTGGGTGGGAGATATCTATCTGGAACTCACTCCTGTGAAGAATCTCATTTTCAAGAGTGACCTGAGTCTCGACCTCACCAATACCCGCCACCGTCTTTTCAAGGATTCGTACAAGTATTCCGATTACGACAAGATGGATATGAACTTCCTCGAAAAGAGTATGGGCCGCTACCAGACAATGATACTTGAGAACACTCTTACCTATATGTTCGATTTGGGCAAGAATTCCTTCAACCTTATGCTTGGACAAACGGCAGAAGAGTACAATTATGAAACCCTTTCGGGTTCCGGCTCCAACATCCTTGCTCCGGTGGAGACTAACTGGTATCTGTCCCAGACCACCCAGAACCGCAACGAGGCAGGCGACAGTGCCGGAAGGACCAGACGTTTCTCCCTTCTCGGCCGAGCCCATTATTCCTACGATAGCCGCTATATGCTCACTCTCAACTTCAGAGCCGACGGCTCCAGCAAATTCAAGGAGCATACCTGGGGCTACTTCCCGTCCCTTGCCGCAGCCTGGCGTGTTTCAAAGGAGGACTGGATGCCTTCCGATGGTGCCCTTGACGATCTGAAATTGCGCTTCGGATGGGGAAGAATCGGCAATGACAAGATTTCTGAAAATGCCTTCCTGCTCACAATGTTCAACACGGGCCCTACCTTTGTAGGCTATCCTCTGGGCCAGACTTCGGAAATAGCATCCGGTGCAACTATCCTCACCTATGTGAACGCCGGAGGAAAGTGGGAGAGCACAGAGCAGATCAATGCAGGTCTGGACTTCTCCTTCCTTGGAAACAGACTTAGCGGTAATATCGATGTGTTTAAAAGGGACACGAAGGAAATGCTTTTGAGCGTCTCTGCTCCTGCACACGTGGGCAACCGCTACAGCGCCACTGCAAATGTGGGTCAGGTCAGCAATACCGGTGCAGAACTCAGCCTCAGCTGGAAAGACCAGATAGGGGATTTGGCATACAGTTTCACGGCCAATCTTTCCTACGTCCACAACGAGCTCACAAAGCTGAACGGGGGAGAAAAAGTCTGGGGCGACCGCACTGTCTGCGACGAAGGCTATGCTCTTTACACCTTCTGGGGCTATGAATTCGAAGGCCTTTACCGTTCAGAAGAAGAAATTGCAGAGCATCTCTGGGCCGATGACGCCGCTTTGGGATACAATGTTGGTGATGCCCGCTACCGTGACCTGAACCAGGACGGAAAGATAGACGAGGCCGACAAGACCGCTCTAGGCAATCCTTTCCCGGATTTCTCCTACGGCTTCAATCTTGGAGCCGAGTACAAAGGCTTTGACTTCCAGCTCTTCCTCCAGGGTGTTTGGGGCAACCAGATTTACAATGCCCTCCGCCTGCGCACAGAAGGTACTGGAAATGAAGCTACCCTGAGTACCACTATGAGAGATGCCTGGAGCGAGACCAATCCGAACGGTACCATTCCGAACGCATCTTCCAATCCTATGAACACCGAGAACAACAGCCGATTTGTGGAAGAGGGCGCCTATCTGCGACTCAAGACCCTGCAACTGGGCTATACCCTTCCTTCGAGCCTGAGCTCCAAACTCTCGATGTCAAGATGCAGACTTTATCTGAGTGCCAACAATCTCTTCACTCTCACGGGCTATAGCGGTTACGACCCTGAAGTTGGTGGCGGTGTGGACTACGGCAACTATCCTCAGTCAAGAACCTTTATGCTCGGAATCAATATTAACTTTTAATCGGGATTTGCGATGAAAACAAGATATTCTTTCATTCTGCTTGCGGGCCTGTGCCTTTGTTCCTGCAACGATTGGCTTAGGGAAGACGGTCCAATGACCAACCGTGTCGAGGACTATTTTACGAGTGCCCAGACGGCTGTTCAGGTGGTCAATGCTGCCTATGTTCCACTTATGTGGGAGTACCAGAATACCTATTATTCCGAGTTCTTCATTGGCGACATAATGTCGGACGATGCTCTCAAAGGCGGGCAGAATACCAATGACATGGCGGCCAGCTACGATTTGGAGAACTTCCGTGCAATTTCCAACAACGAAATAGTACTCCAATACTATCGCGCTCAGTACCAGGGTATTGCAAGGGCCAATTTGGCTTTGGAACAGATAGCCAAGATGGAAGTGGAAGGCGATTTGACCCAGCTTCTCAAAGACCGTCTTATGGGAGAGGCCTACTTCCTCAGAGCAAATTACTATTTCAAGCTTGTGCGTCTTTACGGAGGAGTTCCTCTGGTAACGGAGCCGATTTACAGTGCCGGCAACTGGAAGCAGCCTCGCGCCAGCGTGGATGATGTTTATGCCCAGATTCTTTCCGATTTGAAAAATGCCGAGGCAAAGCTGCTCAATAAGAGCGCCCTCGCTGCAGAAGAACTTGGCCGGGCAACAAAGGGCGCCGCACAGGCCATGCTTCTCAAGGCTAATCTCTACTATGCCGACTATCTTCGCAACAACGGACTCGACGGCAGCGCTTTCTATTCCGATGCCTATTCCTGGGGAACGCGTTTCCTCTCCGACCAGGCTGCGGAATACACCCTTTGTCCCGATTACGCCGACAATTTCACCCTTGAGGGAGAGAACGGTCCTGAATCGGTTTTCGAAGTTCAGTATATGGCCGAAGGAATGTCGGACTACGGCGAGGGCAACGGATTCTCCCGCGGAACCTTCGCCACTGTTCTCATCCGCTCCCGCTCCAATGCCTTCAGCTCCGTGGGTTGGGGATTCAATCATCCTACCAAGAATCTGATCGACGAATTCGAGGCTTCGGACCCAAGGCTTGCCTCTTGCGTTTACACCCCTTCCGAAGAGCAGGTGGTCAACCAAGTGGAAGAGTATTATCTGGGCAATCCGCATCTCTGCGTGAAACGTTCCATTATGCAGGGTTCCGATTATGTTGTTCTGGAAGACAGCCACGATTCCCGTTCTCCTATCAATATGATAGTTATCCGTCTGGCCGATGTATATCTGATGTATGCCGAAGCTGCACTGCGCTGCTCTAACTCTGCTGAGGCCAAGATTTATCTTGAGAAGGTGCGTGCACGCGCCAGAGGCTCCGAAGACATACTGCCTGAATTCCCGAACTATCAAATCCCGGATTATTCCCAGGCCTATGCCATGCATCAGCTGCAGGACAATGCCGATGATCTTATGGCGGCCATCCGTCACGAAAGGAGGGTGGAACTGGCAATGGAAAGCCACCGCTGGTACGACCTCTGCCGTTGGGGTATTGCTGCCGAAGTAATGACTGCTTATGCTGAATCTGAAAGCGATGAGGTCAAGACCCATATAAGCCCATTTGTGAAAGGAAAACACGAATTGTTCCCAATCCCGGTCGAAGAAATTCGTCTGGGTGGAATAGAACAGAATCCAAAATATTAATAAATAACCAATTAAAACAAAATCATTATGAAAAGAACATTTTCTATTTTTGCAGCAGTAGTTTGTGCCGCATCTCTTGTTTTTGCTTCTTGCCAACCGGCATCGAGCAATGAAGATGAGAACATTCTCAAACCGGGTGATGGAAATGAGAATGGAGGAGAAAACGGTGGAGAAAACGGTGGAAATGAAGATGCTGCATCTTCTTTGAGCGGTTCCGAGTATGTTGTTCTTACTTTGGACGAATATTCTGCCGCAGGTCTTGGTGGCAAAATCAAGGCAAACTATGGTCCTGATGATGTTACCCGTTTCCTGTATGTTTGGGAAAAAACCTATGAAGGTGGTGTATGCTCCGGTCTTAACTGCTATGGAGAGGCTGCAGAGTGGACATCTCTCGTTGTTACCAATGTGGGCTGGTCCGGTGCCGGTTGGAAAAATGAGTTGGATACTCCAGCGTTTGTTGCCAACTCTTCAGATCTTGCCAACTGGAAATTCCACATTGCATACAAGGGCCCTGTAGGAAAAGCTCATATCATCATCCTTACCTGGAATGACAGCACCTACAAGTTTGCTGTCGGAAGTGGTTCGCTTGAGGATCAGGGCGTGGCATACACTGCCATTGCTCCTGTAAGCGGTGCTTTCGAGGCTAATGAATGGAATGAGTATGAGGTCAGCCTTGCTGATGCAGGTCTTGACTACACTGTGTCAAGCAAGCCTGTCAACATCGTTTCCGTTCTCAGCGGCGGTGTTGCCGGAACCACCCTTGATGTGGACGCCATCTTCTTCTACAAGAAATAGTTGACACTTCCCGCTTATGTACAGGAAAACACTTGCAGCAATTGCTCTGGCGTTCCTGGTAAATGCCTGTGAATCCTTCGGACCCATCCATATCGGCATTATTGGGCCCGGAGGCTCCTCGCAGGACCAGAATGAGACAACTGAAGACCCTAAGGACGACCCTCAAGACAATCCTCAGGAAGGTACTGCTCCTTCTCAAAATGGATCTTCTGCCGTCAGCGACGGCTACAAACTCCTGTGGGAGGATCTTTTCGATGGCAGTACTCTTGACGGATCGGTCTGGAACATCGAAGTGAACGGTGACGGTGGCGGAAACGCCGAATTGCAGTACTACCGTGCCGAGAACGTATCGGTCGGAAAAGACCAGGAGAGCGGACGCAACTGTCTCATCCTCACTGCAAAGCGCGAATCGTTCGGAGGTAAGGCCTTTACATCGGGCCGAATCAATTCCAAAGGCAGGAAATCATTCACCTATGGAAAGGTGGAGGCTCTGATAAAGCTGCCGAAAACGCAGAACGGACTCTGGCCGGCTTTCTGGATGATGGGCAATGACTACGATAAGGTAGGCTGGCCCCGCTGCGGAGAGATCGACATTCTCGAAATGGGCAATGCCAGTGGAATATCGGCCGGAACCCAGGACCGCTATTTCAACGGAGCCTGTCACTGGGGCTACTACAAGGATGTTGGCGGCGGCAACTGGGCCTACCCTAACTATGCTCGCAGCAGCACCTGGTCCTATTCTTTGCAGGATGGTGAATATCACCTCTTTACTCTTATATGGGATGCTTCTTCCGTAAAGATGTACGTGGATTATGACAAAAACCCGGGTGTGGCGCCTTATTATGAGATGGGAATCACCTCGAAAGACGATGACTGGGGAACCGGATACTATTTCCACCACGACTTCTTTATTCTCTTCAATCTTGCAGTGGGCGGCTATTTTACGGGCATTACAAATGCCGCTGCAATCAGCGCTCTGCCTGCGGCAGGTTCCGAAGCATCGATGTATGTTGATTACGTGAAAGTTTATTCGAAGTAAGTTTATGAAAGTTAATTCCATTGCAGCTGTTCTTCTCTCCCTTTCGGCCCTTTGCGCTTGCGTGAAGGAAGAAGCTTCTGTTTCGGGAGCTCTTGACTATCAAGGCCTCCAGGCAAGAAGCCTCAAGAGGGGCGTAAGCTTCAGCTTTGCACAGCTCCCGGAGAACGACATCACTTTGCTTGCTCCCGGAATCTGCTGGTCCTACAACTGGTCTTCCGGAACTTCTGCAGAGGCGTTTGGCTATTTCAAAGAGTTCGGTCTGGAGTACTATCCTATGGTCTGGAATACGAACTGGAATGAGGACACTTTCCGTGCCTTCAAGCAGGCCCATCCCGAGTGCGAATATATATTGGCCTATAACGAGCCCAACCTTACGGACCAGGCCAATATGGTTCCTTCGAAGGCCGCTGAAGACTGGCCTCGCCTTGTGGCCATAGCCAAAGAGCTGAATATGAAGATAGTGGCTCCTGCAATGAACTATGGCACCCTGGCCGATTACAACGACCCTTGGAAGTGGCTCGACGAGTTTTTCGCCCAGCCGGGCGTGAGCTTGGACGATGTTGCCGGAATTGCCATCCACTGCTATATGGGATCGGCCAATGCGATGAAGAACTATCTGGACAAGTTCAAGAAGTACGGCAAGCCTATCTGGCTCACCGAGTTCTGCAACTGGGCCAGCAACAACATCTCCGCCGAGGCTCAGGCAGCATACATGGTTGAGGCCGTGAATTTGCTTGAGGCCGATCCGGATGTGTTCCGCTATGCCTGGTTCATCCCTCGAGGCAACGGCGATGCCCAGTGCCACAATTCGCTGCTTCAGGGTTCAAAGCCTTTCGGACTCACCGATCTTGGCAAGATTTACATCAATCTTTCCACCCAGGACCCTGATTTGTACTACACTGTGGGTCAGGTGATTCCTGCCGAACATTACAGATCTGCCAGCGGCGCCGTGGGCGCAGCGATATGCAGCGACGAAAAAGGCATACTGGAGTTGAACAATCTGAAGCAAGGAGTTGTGGTGGATTATCAGATAGAACTGCCTTCGGATGCTACATATACTGTTGAGTTCCGATACAATACCTATTACGAGAGCCCTTTGAGTGTTTCTCTGGACGGTAAGTCCCTTGGTATTCTGGAGTTGGCCAATACGGAGTATGCCTGGGCCAACACAACAGTGAAAATCCCTATGACAAAGGGAAAACACAAATTGTCCTTGACCGGCACAACCGCATTCCCGGTCAAGTTGAACTGGATAAAAATTACTAATAACTAATTTTATGAATATGAAAAGAACAAATGGGGAGGGGTACAGCTCTCCCGCTGTGGAGGTCATAGACCTTGCCAGCGAAACAGTGCTTTGCACATCAGAACCGACACCTTGGTACAAACAGGGCGGTCAGGGAGATTTTGATTATGAGGTTGATGAGGATAAAGGTTGGGCTTAAAAACAGTGTGGTTATGAAAAAGAATAATTTAATTTTTGCTGCTGCACTGTCGATGGCAGTTGTGGCAAGTTCCTGCAAAAAGGAAGAAATCAACACTCCTTCTGAGAATAATGGAAATGGCAAAGTAAGTGTAATTGTCTCTCTTGGCGATGAGACCAAAGGCTTTTCCGATACAGAAGGTATCACCTGGGAAGTCGGGGATAAGATTAAATATGCTGATGCCGGAGGAGTGAAGTTTACTTCGGCTCCGCTTACAGAAGCGCAGATTAGTAACAATGGTCATACTGCTGCCTTCAGTTTTGATGCTAAATTGATCGAGGCTGACAGGACAGGCTGGTTCGTTTCGACCAAGTGTCACCCTTCCAATTATACTGAGGTTGAATATACTTTGGGAGTTGATAACGGCAATGTGCTTACACAAGATGTGGCTGGTGAAATGAACAAGAGATATCTCTTCCTTCACAGTGGCACAGGGCTTACTAACGTGGCTCAGGGTGCTACAAGTATTACTGCTAAAATGGATATCGCTGGTTCTATCTTTAGGGTTATTCCATATACCAGCACTCATAACGACGAGCAGGTTCTTTCCGTCAAGTTTGAATCTAATGACAAAGTGGTCGGAACTGTCGGCTATGATAGAGGAGCTGGTACTTATAAATCGGTTACTGAAGTAAATGATGGTGGTTGGAAGGCATATAATTTCGTAAAGGTTACACTGGATACTCCATTCTCCTTGAGCGGGGTGACAAGTGCCGAGACCAGCAAGGGTATTTATTTCGCAGTGGCTGCTACCAAAGCTGATGCTCCTTTGAATGGTTACAAATATACTGTCGAGACCGACAAGGCTACCTACACCTTCGATGCTATGGATAAGACCTTGGCAGTAGGGGAGAATGCGGTTAAGAATGTGTATCTGAATTTGGATTCGGATAAGGTAACCAGAGTTGAAGGCAAAACAGGTTATTTGAAGTATACTGGAGCTTTGTTGAATCCAACTATACCAGCAGAAGGGTGTACAGATGTTGATGTGGCCTATTTAAAAGCAATGGTTTCGACAAATGGAGTTGATTATACTGATAGGCTTAATGTTGAGAATGAAGCTTTCTATGATAAGATTACCTTTACATATGCTGATCATTCAACAGGTGACCCTGTGACTTGGGTGAATGTTAAATACAAAAAGGGTGGTGATTACTGTCATTGGTTATTAACCGCAGAGGCTAATTCTGAGACAGTGGAACGTTCAGTTGATGTTACAGCACATTTATCTGATGTTAAGGGTTATGCGATAGGTGAAACAAACACTCATACTTGGACGTTTACCCAGAAAGCAAAGGGTGCAAAGAAGACAGTAACATATTATTTAGGAATTTCAGATGCTGTTACTATTGAATCCTCATCTTTGACTAATTTCAATTCCGGATATTGTTTGCTACAATATGATGGATCGATTGTTAAAGATTGGGAAAATGAAAACAGTTTATATGCTAGATCAATTTTTAGGTGTGTAAGTGAGGCAAATTATTTGGCCAAGAATTATGAAACTGAAATTGATTGGCTAAGTTGTGCATATCCAAGAAATGGTGAAAAAATATCTGATGCTACTTGGATGTTGACTGCTAAGGAGAACACTGGAGTAGAACGAGTTGCTTATGTAGTATGTGTGTTGCCAGAGGATGATAATTTCAATCTTCCTGAACCTCGCGCTCTTAAGGTGACACAAAAGGCAGGTTATGCCGTAACGGCTACATTGAGCAATGTATATGCAGAGACAGTTGTCGCTGAGGGTGCTACCATCAATGCCGCTACCCTCGCTCTTACAGTTAACGGAACACCTCAGGGAGATGTGGCTGCTGCCCTCAGCACTTACGGAATCACCGTAACTGCCGACAAGGGAGCCACCGCAAGCGTCGCAGCTGACGGTACCGTCACCCTCACCGTTCCAGAGAACAAATACAAGAACGGCGGCGTCAATTACACACTTTCAGTCAAGAAGACCGACGGCACAGTCCTCGCCTCCGCCACCATCAAGCAGGCCGAAGGCACCGAGGAACCAACTGCGACTTGTCAATATACTTACGACCTGGAGATTGTAAATGCCAATGGATTTGGTTTCCCTGCTAATCAAACAAATCATCAAGGAAATTATGCCTTTATCCGCAACATAAAGAAGGATAATGTTACTGTAGAATTAACTCAAGAAATTGCTGAAGAGGTTCTTGCTTTTGCATATCGTGGGGTTGAGCCTACAGATGCAGAAAAAGCGGCAAAAGGACAGAGTTCGAAAGTGTCATCTGCTACTGCTGTTCAACCATATGTTCGCTGGTTTGGCGGTACTCAAATTGATGTCGCTCTTAATACAGGAGCAAGTGGTCAGATAACCAAAATCGTGGCTTATAAGCCTGATGGAACTGAATTTGGTTCATTCATAGTTTGGATAGACTAAATTGAGTTATACTATATTTTATAAGAGGATGGCTTTTCGGTCATCCTCTTTTCAATTCATTGCGCATCACGAAATGTAAGCTTCCGAAGAAGTACAACTTGACAAAGTGAGATGCAACTGGCACGGATTTCTGAACCTTCACCTTTTCATTCGTCTATTTTGTCCATCTCCGAGGATACAATTTTGAGAAGTTCTTCTTTTGGAAGCAAATATTGGTATTCAGCTACACCGATAGGTTTGCCGATATCCTGGAGCGCGACTTCTACATCAAGGTGGTCCTTTTCAGCACAAAGAATCAGTCCAATTGAAGGTTCTTCGTCAGGCGCTTTTTCTATTCTGTCAAGAAGAGTGAGATAATAGTTCATCTTTCCTACATATTCAGGCTTGAATTCACCAACCTTCAAATCAATCGCAATCATCCGATGAAGGCCTCGATGGAAAAAGAGCATATCCACTTTATATTCTTTCCCATTGAATGGCAGTATATGCTGGTTCCCAATAAATGTGAATCCTTTGCCTAATTCCAAGATGAAACGGGTTATTTTCTTTACCAGCCTATGTTCTAGTTTCAGTTCCTTCACTGGCTCAGTAATGCCCAAGAAACCAAGATTGTAACGGCTACGAAATACCTCATTTGCGTATTCTGCAACGGGTGCAGGGAGGGTCTGGCTGAAATTATTAGATTGTGGCGTGGCAAGCAGATTCTCGTAATAATTTCCCTTGATGGCGTGAAGGAGCATATCCCTGGACCAACTTTTGGAAATTACCTCCTGGGCATAGAAAATCGTCTGCTCATCGGAAAGATTCTTGTTCATTATCAGCAGATTGTGCCCCCACGGTAAAACTGCGACAGCCTGTCGCAGTTTTGAATCTGAATATAGATACCTCAAATAAAACCGCTTCATATCCCACAAGTTGCGAGGGGAAACTCCTAAGTCCGGGAAACGTTCTCTCAGATCTGACGAAAGGCGATTGACTACACCGCTTCCGTGCTTGCTTTCGAGCTTCTTCTCCGTCAGAAGTTTACCAAGATTCCAATACGCATTCGCTACGGTATTGTTCACCTGAATCGCCAGGGAGGATCTGGCCTGATCGATTACTGCGACAGCTTGTCGCAGTAATTCATTATATTCCTGTTCGCCCAAAGGCATAAGATTCATTTCTGCCATATTTGGTCAATGTTAGTTGACAAATCAACACTAGGTCGTCTTGCAAAGATATTATTTTTCTATGATAATTTCTCCTCCCTTATACCCCTCATCATACAGCACTATCCCTCTCTGCGGCCCGAGTGCTTGTGTGAAAACTGTCGTGTTAATGGCTGAAATCATTAAAATTATTTGTACGTTTGATAAGGCATAATACATACTGCTATGATTGGATTATCTATCATTACCATGGTTCTGTCAGGAATCCTCGGGCTTGGTCAATCCGAAAACAACTCCGCACAAAACAATCATATACAATCAGTTACCTCTTTCTGTAAGGTGGCTGCCTGCAAGAAGGCAAAGTTGCGTGAATTGGGTGAAACTATCCGTTGTGCTTCCGACCCCTCAGGATGCAATCCTGAAAAACCATGATATCTACCATGTTGACTCGGCAATCAAGTTGGGTGACTACAACGTAGGTCGAAGCGACAAACTTCTCACCCTTCCGTTCTACATGGCGTTCCTTCTTAACGAACCGTAGCACATCTTGCCTATTTTCGTATATTTGCATACCAAAACCACTTTTGCGATGACACATTTGATTTGCATTCTTGCCGCAACGCTGAAGGTACTCGCGATCGGCAACAGCTTCTCCCAGGACGCGGTGGAGCAGAATCTCTACGAAATATGCGCTGACGCCGGACAGCAGATTATTATCGGCAATATGTATATCCCGGGCTGCAGCATAGACAGGCACGTGGAATGTCTTGAGACGGACTCTCCATCCTATGCCTACCGCAAGATAGGTCTGGACGGGCTTAAGGTCGAAACCAAGCATTACCGTCTGAGTCAGGCAATTGCGGATGAGCAGTGGGATGTGGTCAGCGTGCAGCAGGCCAGCGGCTACAGCGGACAGTATGAGACTTATGCCAAACTCGGCATACTTGTGGCGTGGATTCACGAGAATGCACCTGGGGCAAAGATAGTTTTCCACAGGACCTGGGCTTATTCGCCGGATTCGGACCACATGCATTACGCTTTCTACAACAATGACCAGCTGACTATGTGGAATGCTATTGTGGATGCCTCGGAGCGTGCCTGCAAGGACTGCGGAATCGGTACCGTTATTCCTTCTGGAGATGCTATCCAAGCGGCGCGCAGCACCTCTCTCGGAGCAGACCTTACCCGCGACGGCTATCACCTCGACCTTCGTATCGGCCGATACATTGCTGCCGCTGCCTGGTTTGAGGCTCTTATCGGGAAATCCATTCTCCGCAACCGCTACTGTCCGGAAGGAGTCAGCAAAAAGGAGCTCAGAACGGCACAGAAAGCCGTGCACTCCGTAAGAAGGAGATAGTATAACGTCCTTGTCCGTGACCTGAAGACGGAAGGGCTCCTGAATCAATATAACACATATTATTAATAGCCATGGCACACACTTTTGAAATTACACATGATCGTGACTTTTTGCAGCATTTCCTCACCATCTGGCGCACCAAGAGCCTGTCGCCAGAAATGGTGGAAAAGTTGAAGGCGAACAAAGAAACCGACCCTTATGCCGCTTACGGCTATGGCCGCTGGCTCTCGCAGGTAAATCCCGGCGGAAACTGCCTGGCCGAGGCCGAGGCTCTTCTCGACTGGGCAGGGTCCAACGGCGTGCAGGACGCCAATGCCGCCCTTGCAGAGCTCTATTATGATGGCCGCACCAAGGGCGACAAGTCCATGCCTGAAATGCACGCCTTCCTCATGGATTCTTCTTACAAGCAGGACAGCGAGCTGGCGCAGTTCCAGGCGTTGGAAAATGTCCTGTATGGTTCTTACGGCTACCGCGAGGATCCCGCACTGGTGGCCGATATCCTAAGGGGGCATCTGGAGAAAAACCCGGGCGCCGACCCCATCTACTATGACCTCCTGGGCCGGGCTCTCGAAGATACGGATGCGGATGCTGCGGAAAAGCTTTACAGGACTGCTATCGAACGCGGGGAACTGGAGAGTTATTATTCCCTGGCCAATCTGTACAAAAAAAAAGGGGATGTGGATCGGGCGCAGGAGGTGGCCGACGAAGGAGCCGGGAAAGGAGCGGTCAACTGCAGCCGTTTCCGTGCACGTACGATTGACGAAGAAACCTTCGTGGGTTTCCCATCCGAGTACAAGGAAGAGTTGCACCAGCAGATTGCCGAGGAACTGGACTTTGCCATCGCCCGTCACGACCGCTATGCCTGCTTCCTGAAAGCCGCCTTCCTGTGCGACGGGTCGCTGGGCTTTCCAAGGGATCTGATGGCATCCCTTCAGACGCTGGAGCGCGGCTGCGAGATGGGACAATCCGACTGCTACTGGCTCAAGGCCTATATCCACGAAAACTTTGCCGACGAACTCCCGCCCGAGAATCGGCTAAGTGCCACCCAATTTGCCAAGACCTGCCTGCAGGCCGTCCGCCTGGGAGACCGGGAAACTCTTTCGCTTAACGGCATGGCCAATGGTTATGTGAGGGGCTTACTCTCCGACTACGCGGAGGAGATTGAAAAACACTGGCTCGCGGAATACGTGAAGGCCAACCCGGAGGAAGCAGATATGGCAGACAGCACTTGTGTTGTGGCCGTCTACCCTCAGGGCTTCTACTACGCCAAGGACGTGGAGAGCGAGGAAGACATGGACTTCAACGCCGACGTTGTGCACTTCTCGCCGGTGCTAACCCGCCTCACCAAGGCCCTCGGCTATGACAAGGAAGGGCTCCACATTGCCATGCTGGTGGAAAAGGACGGGTATCTGTATGACCTCCCGGACAATATGACCGGCACCATCGTCTACGGCCAGGGAGCCGAAATCCGGGGCATCGTCATCTTTGTCCTGGAAGACGACAAAGACTATTCGCAAAAGCCATTTACCGGGCTCCAGCACACCTGGATGTTCCTCCAGCTTCTCACTGCCGTCACGGACGGTCTGGTGCGCCAGCCCACCTCCGAGGAACTGGAAGAAATCGGCGCCCCGGAGGACGGCGGCTTCGAGGAGTACGACGACCCGGATCTCATGGATGAGGACGATGATGACAGCACCGGCTGGGAGCAGGAAATAGAAGAGGACATGGTAACGGCCGACACATCCGCCGAAAGCGCTGAGCCCAAGGACGTTACTGTCAGTTCAGACCGCATTCAGGAAGGCTTGGACCAATGCAACCTGTGCCGGGACACCCTCATCATCACCTATCCCAATACCCGGGATTTCTGGTTCCGCTCTACCGAAGACCTCTTTCGCCGCTTCCGCATCAAATCGGCAGTAGAGGAGAATATCAAGCGCCACGGCGGCTACATGATTGACGAGTGGCAGTACGTGGACGAGCGCCAGATCCCCATCGACCTCCGCGCTCGCGTGCGTTTCCAGCCGGAGGAAGTGAATCAGTAATCTCAGGTACCATTCAAAATATTAAGGTTCTCTGCCGATGAAATAGCCCTGACTACCTCAAGGTGGCCAGGGCAATTCTTGGATACCGGACTTCTCTCCGGTGGTGCTTGTTGTGTCTGGAAAATGCTAAGAAGGCGGAGACGCTTACACATCATCCATTCTTATTCAATCAATGATTTTCTTCTGCACTATCTGTTAGAATTCCCAACTTCTTAAACAACCTTCCCAACTCTGAGAAGGTATAACCTCTTTCCTCCGCAGTTTCCATCGACATCTCGGCATTCTTGATGGCCTCGTATATGGATCCTCCCGGCTTAACTTGCCGGTAACTTGCTAAAAGCTGCGCGAACACGTATTTTCCTTTATGCATATGCCATTCTACGTTAGTCTGGCAAAGATAATTTCAAATCGGCGCGCACCAAAAACCCCTGTAACTACCTAACTTTCAATATTTTCAAAGTACTTTTATGATTTTTTACCGGACACTAATGGCCTCAAAGGAAAAAACAGTATATTTGCATTACGAAATTCTGTCACAATTGCCACTATTTCGGAATAAACAATAGCGGATTATGAAGAAAATTGAGCGTCCTACCTATCTGGATGAGCTAATTAGCGCCCGTGGTGACGGTAATATCAAAGTCATCAAGGTCTTCGCCGATGCCGCTCTTGCCCAGTCCGAGAAGAAAATGCAGTACACCGGCTCCATCTACTACACCGACCCTGTGGTCCTGATTGTCGCCGACCAGAAAAATACTTTCTACGATGACCAAATCGTCAAGTGCCCCAAAGACAACAAAGTCATGCAGGTCGGCACCTACAACTACCAGACCCAGATGGGCTAGAAAACCGTCCCGATTATTAAATTTGTCAAACAGCAATAACCTATTAAGCCCTCAGTATCAGATTTGCTTGATTATTAAAGCTCAGTAAAATGGCTGCCAGACTTTAGCAGCAAGACTGTTTATTTTTGCTAACGAATAATAAACCCCATCAATATGCCTAGATTTTATTGCGTTAATTGCGGAAAGGATTTCTCCAATGTAAGGAGCCTTACTATGTCACCATGCCAACAGCATCCCCTGGGTTCTTTTAAAGGAAACCATATCCTGTATGAAGGAAGCGAGAAATCCACATACACTTGTAAGTATTGCGGAAAGCAGTTCTCTACTTTTCGGAATATGACCTGGTCGCCCTGTCAGAATCATCCTAAAGGTGCATTTAAAGGGAACCATTCACCGGCGTTGTAAAATAGCTCATCGGAATGAATTCAACAGATAATACCATTCAAGCACTTGAGTGGCATGAGCACATCCGACTCCATCCCGAGATGTATATCGGGAATATTGGGGATGGCTCTGACCTGGAGGATGGCATTTACATGATTCTCAAGGGACTCATTGAATGCTCTGTAGATGAGTTTGAAAAAGGCTATACACAAGGACTCGAAATCGAGATTGACAGTCTGAACGTCTCTCTGAGAGAATACGGCCGCGGAATTCCTCTTGATTCTGTCGTGTATTCTACCGGTGGTATATCCGTTGGAATTGGCGCCAGAAAGGATGTTGTCACTACGAATGGCTACAAGGTGGCCAATGCTCTTTCCGAAGAGTTCAAGGTTAATTCATACCGTAGCGCAGCACGCTCCTGGGCATCGTATTCTAAGGGGGTACTCGTTGATCAAAGAATAGAAGAAGACAAGAATCAGGAGCCAGATGGCACCTGGGTGAAGTTTACCTTAGACAAAGAAGTATTCCCCCAAAGCTACTACAGATTGGAGATCGTCAAGGACATTGTTAAGCATTACGCAGAGAAATACAAAGGTTTTTCAATCTCGCTCAATGGCTATAAGCAATAGAGTATGAATTACATTGAATCAAATCAAGATATCCTCAATCGTTGGAAAACAAAGTTCTGTGAGGACAAGTCAAAGGACTCTGAGTATGAGGGTTACGATCCGGCAAAGTATTTTGCGGAAGACGGTATTATGTATAGAGGAGCGCTAAAGTATCTGCCCAAAACGCATGAGGATGGTAATACTACGTATAGGTGGGCGCATACCATAAACGGGAATGAAAACTCATTATGGGAAGCCGCTCCTTTACGGGTCTTATATTTAACCAAAGACCAGAATACATCGGGATGTGAAACTTGGGATGTTCGTTCGGAGTCATATAGATACCTTGCCCCTAATGCCACAGAGAATGATCTATCAACGGTAAGGTTTCATGTTAATCTTGTGTATTCCTTATATGGATTATTGAAGACTACGCCTGAGAGGATGATGGGCTTCGAGAATTTTACTGATGCTGAAGCCTTGAAGCTATCAGAGGAAGCGATTTATGCCAGGATAAACTGTCGTAAGGAGTATGGTTTGGAATCTTGTAGTGATGAGAAATTAAGCACGGCCATCAATACATATAAAGATTACCTAAGAGAACAAGTCTGCAATCTAGATGCGGACTTATTTATCTGTTGTGGTAGTCACAATGATAAGAATATCATTCTTGAGAACCTTAATGCGTTTTATGATAATAAGTTCAAATGGATTGGCTACGCCACCTGGTATAATGAAGAGGATAACAAGGTCGCGATAGATTCTTACCATCTAAGCTATATGAAGGGTGGGTATCAGCAGCGATATGAGGACATTGTAAAGACGTACTTCGACTTTCTCAAGTATCATCCTGATTTTCTCAAACACCGCATATAGAACAGTTATTCTTCCAACTGCTCACAGTAGTCAATTGCTTTTCTGAAGTCAGGGAACTCAATCTCTTCGTCGTGTTCCTCATACAATACATGCTCATAGAAATGATCTTCTGAGCGTTTCCCGGCCAAAGCATACGAAAGTTTTTTCTTGACGCCGTTCTCGTTCTCATATTCAAACTGCATCCGTGCCATGAACAATTCCGGATAGGGTTCATATTCAAATTTTGTAATTGAGAATCTGCTCTGCTCTTCCTTCGTCAATTCTCTAAATCCGTACAGAGAGTAGAGAAGGTACATTTCATCAAGGGGTATTCGATTCATAGCGCTTTGTTTTTTTCGGCAAAGATATGGAGCGCCCCTGCCAAAATCCAGCAGTGCTCTATTTTATGCTACATTTTAGCATTAATTTTCAAACTGCTTGTTTTTGGCAGTGATAACATTTACCTTTGCATCAGATCAAGAAATAATGTATGGCAAAGAATTACTTCGAAAGGTATGTCTGGTTACTGAACGTAATCAATGACCACGGCCCCATAACCTTCAAAGAAATCAGCAATCGCTGGGCTCATGCCCAGGCTAATACGCTTGGCGAGAGTTATTTGCCCGAAAGGACTTTCCATAATCATAGAGAGGCTATCCAGGAGACCTTCGGCATTGAAATCAAATGCGACCGCTCACTCGGATACTACATAGCAGATAGTGACGAACTCAAGGGAGAAGGTGTGCGCCAATGGTTGCTGGCCTCTCTTTCATTGAACAATCTCCTCAATGAGAGTCGTGATATGCGTGATCGGATTCTTTTCGAGAAGATTCCATCAAGCCAACGCTGGCTATCAGTCGTTGTCAATGCAATGCGCGCCGAAAAAGTAATTGAGCTGACCTACCAAAGTTTCTGGAGAGATGAGCCCAATACCTACAAGTCAAAGCCTTATTGCCTGAAGTTGTTCAAGCAGCGCTGGTATATGCTTGCCCTAAGCGAAGGGAAGGATACTCCGAGAATCTATTCTCTCGATGAGAGGATGATTGACATCAAGCTGACGGATCAAAACTATAAGCTCACTGCAAAGTTTAATGCCAAGGACTACTTCAACGACTATTTCGGAATCATCGTGGGGACAGAATGGACACCGCAGGAAATCAAAATCAAGGTCGTGAATGACCAGGTGAAATACTTTGATACGCTGCCATTGCATGATTCCCAAGTGAAGGTGACCGCTGAATCCAATGAGGAGTTTACGGTCTACCGATATCACCTGGCCCCAACATTCGATTTCAAGCAAGAGCTACTTAGCCGCGGGCCTGCAGTAGAGGTATTGAGCCCTGAAGCATTCCGCCTGGAAATCAAAGAGGATATAGCAGAAATGGCAAAACAGTACGGCGTATGAGAGATTTCGCGGCCATAGATTTTGAGACGGCCAACGAGTGCCGATGCAGCGTCTGCAGCGTGGGTGTAGTAATCGTCCGGAATGGAGAGATTGTGGATACATTCTACAGCTTGATTCATCCGGAGCCGGAATACTATCAATGGTTCTGCCAGCAGGTACATGGTCTGTCAGAAGAAGACATAGAGGATGCGCCGGTATTCCCGTATGTCTGGGAGAAGATTGCTACGCTGATTGAAGGCCTTCCACTTGTAGCGCACAACAGCAACTTCGACGAGGGCTGCCTAAAGGACGTGTTCAAGGTGTACCAGATGGATTACCCGGACTACGAGTTCTACGATACGTTGGCCGCCTCCAGAAAGCATTTCAGATGCAGCTTACCCAACCATCAGCTTCAGACAGTCGCTGAAGCCTGCGGGTATGATCTGGAGAATCATCATCACGCATTGGCCGATGCAGGGGCCTGTGCCCACATCGCAATGAAACTACTATAGAGATATGCAAAAGATAAACAAAAGGATTGCCCCCAATCACATCACGGAGCTCTCTGAGTGTGAGATTTTCGTTTTCGGCAGCAATCTGGAAGGACAGCACTTGGGCAGAGCGGCACGATATGCCTATGATCATTTTGGCGCAGAATGGGGCAACGGAGAAGGACCGCAGGGACAATGCTATGCAATCCCAACGATGCACGGCCCCCTGTCCGAAATCAAGCCTTATATCGACGATTTCATCGAGTATGCCCGGCAGCATCCAATGAACCGCTTCCTCCTTACGAGGGTCGGCTGCGGCATCGCCGGGTTCAAGGACAAGGATATGGCTCCGCTGTTCAAGGAGGCCCTTAATCTTCCCAATGTCTCCTTTCCAAATGAATGGTTCATCCAGCTCCTGGACGATATCGAGCCCCGGGAAAAGAGGAAGCAGGCCACTCCGCCGGTCATCAATATGAAAGTACTGCAGCGGCTTTGCCAGGAGCATTTGTACACAATTGGCGCCGGCATTCCTTGGGACGAGCCGGATATCCTGATTCGATACATCATTGACGAAGACAAGTTCGGATACAAGCCGATGAGGAATTTCTTCTTCTTTGACGATGACCTGTATATCTTCGACTTCGACGATAAGTTTGCCGATGACCACAATCAGGATGTGGTAGAGGGTGTATTCCAGGACGAATGTAAAGGCAGAGGATATGCCTTCCCAGTCTACTTTGCCGGTGTCAAGACTCCGTACAGGGACTCAAATGGAGAGGCCATCTTCACGGGCGATATCTGCCATATCAAGTTCCACGGTTCAGAGTATGACTATCCGTTGAGCACATTGGGCTCCGAGGAGAATCCGGAATTCTTCCGCTACGCCTTCGTCCTGGACAATCACTGCATCCGCCCGAAAGAATGTGAGAGCATCACCCGCGTCGGCACCGTTTTCTATCAGGTAGAGAAAGGCTCAGAAGGTGATCTGGTCGATCAGTTGAGCGCTCGATTCACCGACATCTGGTGCCGATGCAAAGACCCGATTGAGCATCGTCTGGAGATGGCAAAGTATACGCCCAGTTTCCGCGAGAATTACTGGGAGTACGCCGCACTGAAGGTGCTGGAGATAGAATACGACTGGCGCTACTATCCCGGGCTTCCGAAACCGGATGAAAATTAGAGAATTCTCGTATTATAGGTATATTTGCAATACCGAATTATTAAACCATTGCCCCAATGAAAGTTTTTATCAAGGAACGCTTTCAGTCATTATTAGAGAATCTCGACAATCTTTTCCAAGAGAACGAGCTGGCCTATCTCAGCTCACATTGCAAAAACGAATTGCAGATTCGGGACAGGATTGCTTGGAAACTACACCAAGAAATCACCAAAGAATATGGCGATCTCTATGTTGTCCGCAGGGAGTGGGCTCCAGAAGAAAAGAATAAGAGCAGAGTTGACCTGGCCATCTTAGAGATGACGGCGGACAAGAAAAGTGTCCAGAAGGTTATCGCCATGATTGAGTTTAAGGCTCATGCTATTTCCAGACCTGAACCGGCTTATTATGGTCTGGAATTCCAGAACGATGTTAAAAAGATGCGTATGTTTAGGTCCCAAGGCGGTATATTCGCTGATGCAGATTTGTACTTCATCTTTTTGGAAAGCGGGCAAAGCAATAAAGCTGATCTGTATGAATCAGTCTTAGGCTTTTCAAAATATCAGACTCCCAATTGCAAATACTGCCGGGATGCTCAGGATGAAGATTATCTCCATGAAATAGAGTCCCATTGGCAAGAGTTTAAGAAACGATTGTCTGAAGCAGTTATTCATGCCCCCAAGGCGATTTATATCGGTGAAGCGTTTGGGTATAAGCAATATGTTTCTCCCCTGTTGATAGGTCCCCTGGAATAACGCTCATAGATATGGCCGATAATCAAACACCCCAGCCCGACTACGACTCCATTGCCCAGCAGGCCTATGAATGGCTCAAGAAAAGGCGCACCAAAGGGGAAATATCCACTTTTGAAGTGCCGATGAAGATCAATGGCTACAAGTGGGGCAGCAAAAAATTGGAGCAGTTGGAGGAACTGGATCTATTCGAAGTCCATGGCCGCCTTCTCCGTCTTATCAAGAAGGGAAAAGAGTATGTTGCCGATTTCTCGGCATACGAAGGTATGTACATTGGTCTTCCGTACAATATCCCCTTTGTCTTCCGGAAGAAATAGAGCATCGGCAACAGTTTGGCACATCTGTCGATTAACTTTGGGCCCATGAATCTACATGAGCCCATTTTTGTTGCCCCGCCGATAACGGAGATTCCGGACTATGTCTGGTCTCGTCAGTATGATAGGGATTGTCGTTGAATGTTTTCAATTTTACCAAAGCAGTCGACCGATCCCATCCGTTTCTGCTTTCGGGCCATCAAATTTCCGTTTT
>CAMGFA010000010.1 GCA_946055165.1 uncultured Bacteroidales bacterium | reverse complement strand
ATGGCATCTGGCACGGTGGTGTTGGGATGGTGTATGTGGGAGGCAGGTGGGCGTTTCAGATGCAGCGATGAACCTTGTGAAAAGGCATCTGGAACGGTAGTGCTCAAATGGCACAAGTGGAGGAAATATGGGTGTGCCAGATGTAATGGTTTTGCTTGCCTCGTGAAATTCATCGAGCACGGCAAAGTCCATTCTATGTGTGTGAGTGGCACATCCTTGTGCTCAACGGCATCAATTGGGTGCCATAGAGCACCTTACAGATTTTCGTATTACTGATAATCAGCGTGTTAAGTATTGTAGTTGTGCTCGATGTTTTTCTCGAAGGCAATTCTTCCAATTTGCAAGTTGCTTGTGGAACGTTTTCTTTAATTGATTACTGCTGGGCGATGCTATTGGAAGCGAGATTGAGGGTCTTGCCGAAAGAGACCTCGTCTCCTGAGGAAGGAAGGGGCCCACAAGCGTAGCGAAGTGGGAAGGAGTCTCTGAAGGCAAGGCCCCTCAAGAACGCGCAAAATAGCGAAAAAAGGCCCTATTTTCGCTAAAATGGCGCCGTAGCTAAACCAGTCCCGTAGCTACAACTCTGCTCAAGTCCCGCCATCTAAAATAATGGGATCAAGTCCAAAAGTATGTGATTGAGATTCTAATTGCCACCTGTCAGGATACATCTAGGATTGTCTCCTGAGCACCTGGACAACTTTATCAAAAGGTATCTATACTTCACTGACGAAAAGAAACGTAGAGAAAGGTGACGCAGCCTCGCATTACGCGGCTCGGCTGCTACAGCTCGCCGCTGCGGTGGGCTCTGTGGATTGGCCCTCCTCGCGGCGGCTGTCACCAACCACTTATGTCCACACTACTTCCTCTTCAGACTTCAGAATATCTATGCGTAAACACATACTTTTGCATGTGACTCGAATGTTGTCCTGATATACATGAGAACTGCGAGGTTCGCAAAGCTTTACAGGATATAGAAAATCACGTTTTTTTTTGGGGGATGGGGGATATGAAAAAAGCGACTCCGAAGAGTCGCTCTGTGGTGCCACCGAGAATCGAACTAGGGACACAAGGATTTTCAGTCCTTTGCTCTACCAACTGAGCTATGGCACCGTTTGGGATTGCAAATGTAGTAATTATTTTTGAATCTGCAAATTTTTTCTTTCGCCCTCGTCTTCTTTTTTACTGTTGACTTTTCTCTGGAGGTGAAATCCACAGCGTGATGTTGCAGACTGATGTGACAGATTGATATGGCTGATTGATGTTGCAGACTGATGTTGTAGACTGATGTTGTAGACTGATGTTGCATCGCGATATGACATAATGTTGTTGCGATAGACGTGCTGATTGATGCTGCAGACTGATGTTGCGGACCGATGTGGCGGACTGATGTGACAGAATGATATGGCAGACTGATGTTGCGGACCGATGTGGCGACTAATGTTGCGGAGCGATGTGGCGGAGCGGGGTGAGGGGGTGAGGAAAATAAAATAGTAATCAGCTGGGGCTGTAAGCCGGTTTCTGTTCTCTTTCCGTCATTTATCTTCGCAACCTACCCCCTGGCATCGGACGGGCCGCCCTCATCTGCCAGTATATTTGGTTTTGCAAGTTGCAGTGCCGTACCCGCCCGGCATCACTGCCGAACGTCGTGAGCTCTTGCCTCGCGTTTTCACCTTTTCCCCGGAAGGCTCCAAATAACCTCACGAGGTAGTTGTTTTCTGTTACGGCTTGCCTGAGGTTACCCCCAGCTGTGCTTTCCACAGTGCAATGCCCTGTCTTGTCCGGACTTTCCTCAGCCCGAAGGCCGCGACGGAATGCCCCACCTGATTACAAATGTTTTTACTAAAACAAACAAAAATAACAATTTAAATTGATATTTAAAAATTCGTCATTTTTGTGTACATTTGAATTATGAAACGATTCGTCATTCTTCAATTTTTGCTTTTACTGTGCTTCCTTCCGGCTTGCGCCCAAGTAAAGCGTTACAAGGTGGAAGTTGTGAAAGAATATCCCCATTCCACCGACAGTTACACGCAGGGGCTGTTTTGGGATGGCGACCGCCTCATCGAGAGCTGCGGGCAATATGGCTCGAGCAAACTTCTCGAGGTGGAGCTCGAGAGCGGCAAGGCCTTGAAAGAGAAGAAGTTCGCGCGGAAGTACTTTATGGAAGGATCGGCCATTCTAAATGACAAACTCTATCTTCTCACGTGGACGAACAAGGTTCTTTTCGTGTACGATGCGAAGAATTTCGAATACCTGCAGAGCTACTCCTATCCGCGCGAAGGCTGGGGTCTCACTACCGACGGCAGCCGGCTCATTGCCAGTGACGGATCGTCCAGTCTCTATTTCCTCAGCCCTGAACTCAAGCTGCAGAAGACGCTCAATGTCACGCTCAACGGCAGGGCAATGCGCTATCTTAACGAATTGGAGTGGATAGACGGTAAAATCTGGGCGAATGTCTATACGACAGATATTATCCTGATAATCAATCCTGAAAACGGTAAGGTGGAGGGCGTTGTGGATTGCGAAGGGCTGCTGCCGGAGCATCTGCGAGGTCCCGAAACCGATGTGCTCAATGGCATTGCGGTGGATGGAGAGGGCCGAATCTTCCTCACCGGCAAGAACTGGCCACGACTCTACGAAGTCCGCCTGAAAGAGCAGCGCTGAGCCCTCAGACCCTCGTTTTGGAATCGGCCGAAAAATTTGTACAAATCAAGAAATCGGACTATATTTGCGGCCGAAATAATTGCGGGGGTACTTCCGGAAGGAGGTTGAGAGAGTCCCATAGAACCTGATTCGGGTAATTCCGACGTAGGGAAGGCACACACTCTTTTTGGCGCTGGCTGCGCCGCCCCTTGCGTAAATGTAAAGTTTTATGCGAGGTTTTTTATTTATTGCATCGGCCCTGATAATGGGCACAAGCGTCGCTTCGGCACAGAGTCCGGAGGGCGAAGTCGAAAGGCTCGACAGCGCAGTGGTTGCCATCAGCCGCGCGTCCAAGAGCACACCTGTAACATTTACAATGCTGGACAAGAAGCAGTTACGCCAGGCAAGTCCGATGGTGTCGCTGCCAATGGCGCTGCAGTTCCAGCCCTCGGTTGTGAGCAGCAACGAAGGTGGCACCGGTCTGGGCTATTCCAAACTGCGCGTGCGCGGCTCCAAAGGCTCGCAGATCAACGTGACTCTCAACGGAATAACCCTGAACGATGCCGAATCGCAGGAGGTCTTCTGGGTGAACATCCCGGCCCTCGGGAACCTGCTTTCATCGGTGCAGCTCCAAAGGGGACTGGGCACATCGGAAAGCGGCAGCGGTGCGTTCGGAGCAAGCATCAACATGAACACCTCAATGGTATCGCAGCACGCAGGCGGAAGTTTTGACATCGCCCGCGGCTCGTGGAACACGCTTACCACCGCTGTGCAAGCTACTACCGGACTGCTGTCCAATGGCTTATACGCAAATTTCGCCTATTCGAAGAACAGCACCGACGGCTACATCCGCAATGCCTGGGCCGATTCTGAATCGCTCCTCGCGGTGCTCGGATGGTTGGGGGAGAGCAGTTCCCTGCGTTTGACTTATCTGCTTGGAAAACAGCATACAGGCATTACCTGGGAGGGCATTCCGGCTTCCATGCTGGCGGAAGACAGACGCTACAATCCGGCCGGCGAATGGTACGATTCTTTGGGCAACGTGCACTACTACGACAACGAGAGCGACAACTACCTTCAGCAGCACCTCCAGCTCAACTATACCCTCATGCTTACAGACAATCTCTTGTGGACCAGCACATTGAACTACACCCGGGGAGATGGCTACTACGAGCAGTACAAGGCAGAAAAGAAGTGCTCGGCCTATGGGCTGGAGCCTTTCGAGAAAGACGGGCAGACCTACAAGAAGGCCGATTTCATCATCAACAAATCAATGGCAAACAACTACTTCGTAGCCAATTCCGATTTACGCTATACCACTGATGGCCTGCAACTTACAGGAGGCTTGAGCTATAGCGTTTACGATGGCGACCACTTCGGCGACATTCTCTGGAACAACATCACCGGAACCGATGCCAACTACCGCTGGTACCTGAACAATGGCCTCAAGAAGGACTTCAGCGCCTATACCCGCGCCAACTATGCTGTGGCGGAAGGGCTCAACGCCTATCTCGACCTGCAGTTCAGGAATATCAGCCTGGTAATGAGCGGACTGGATGACGATGCGGGCCCGCTGGACTACAGCACATCCTGGGCTTTCTTCAATCCGCGCCTCGGATTGAGCTACTCTCCTTCGAAGGCGCACAGGCTTTATTTCAGTGCCGGAATCGGCCACCGCGAGCCGGGAAGAAGCGACATCAAAGAGGTGATTATCAGCAACAACAAGCTTGACCCGGCCGATGCAAGGCTGGAACTCAAGCCGGAAACCCTGCTCGATATCGAACTGGGCTGGGAATACAGCGGCGAGAGGGTATCGGCCGCCCTGAACCTCTACGACATGGAGTATTGGGACATGCTGCTCGAAACCGGAAAACTGTCCGATTCAGGCTATGCGCTCAAGGAGAATGTGGGTCGTGCCTGGAGGCGCGGTGTGGAAATCAGCGCAGGGGTAAATGTGTGCAGGCATCTCGACTTGGGCGGAAATATTGCCTTGAGCAGCAACAAACTGGCCGATTTTACCGCCTGGTACGAGACTTATACCGATGACTGGACGCCAATTTCCCAGCAGCACAACGAGCACTACACCAACACCACCATGCTTATGTCGCCATCGTGCGTAGGGGCAGTATTTGTGGACTGCAAGCCTTTGGCATCGGCATCATCGTCCTGGAACGACCTCTGCATCAGGCTGCAGGGCAAGTATGTGGGCAAGCAGTACTGGGACAATACCCAGTGCGAGGAGCGCTCCCTTCCGGCCTACTTCGTGATGGATGCCTCGCTGAGCAAGCAGTTCCGCTTCAGGCATGGCAACAGCCTCGATCTGGGCCTGTATGTAAATAACTTGCTGAACAATATGTATTGCGCCGATGCCTGGATTTACCGCGCCTATTTCCCTGAAAGCGGCGAGTTCTATCAGGAAGAAGGACTCTTCCCTCAGGCACCGCTGTCTTGTATGCTTAGGCTGAGGTATAATTTTTAGCAGTTTTTGCATCATTGCCCAATAAAAGTCTTTCCGGCAAAACATTGTGAGTTTATCATAATATTTTGCCGGAATTTTTTTTGTATTGTGTAGGGTATTCAGTGGATGCATAGGTGAAAGAAATTCAGAATTTGGTGAATTTTATTTTACATTCAGTAGCTTTTTAATTCACATTGGTTCAAAGTTTTGGGCTGTCAAACAGTTGAATTTTCGTGTTTTTAAATGTTAAAAACTGGAAATTTGTAAAGTGGATGTAAAAAATTGTATTTTTTCTTGGGGGGGGGTAGAAATATTTATTATATTTGTAGCAATATTCAAGTGGGCTACTAGCAAGACCTGCTAAATTTGTATAATAATGACGGTTAGATTCAAATTGGTTTTCATTTGTTTCTTCCTCGCTGTCAGCAATATTTTTGGGGCCGATTATCAAGGTCTCAAAAAATTGTACGCTGGTGGTGAGGATGTGCCGTATTCTGTTACAGGGCCCACGGACTCCTCCAACGTCCACATCACCGATTCCATCGACTTTGTGGCCGCTGCAGTGGACTCTGTAAACGCAAAAGTCCCTCAGAAAACTAAAGGGATGCTTCTTAATCCCCCCTTATCGGCTGATTCTCAGCTAGATAATCAGGTCCATTCCGGAACTTGGACTCTCGCAGACGATATCTATACCGTAAGTGACAGCAGCACTGTCATCGACGAATTCCATATATATTACAGACACGACAAGGTCGCCATAGACCCTGACTACCTGGGCAACCGTGCCCAACTCCAGAAAATCCAAAACTATCTCGCGAACTCTCCGAAGATAGACAGCATAACGATTTATTCCTGGGCATCTCCTGAAGGAGGTCTGCCTCATAACCGCTGGCTTTCCGTCGAACGTGGCAAAACCGCAAAGCAATTCATTCTCGCCCTCGACAGGGAAGGCCGTCTCGACCCTTCTAAAATCAAGCTTAGCCCGCTTGTAGAAAACTGGACCGGACTTAAACAAAGGGTCGAAAACGATTATTTTGAAGCGGACCGAGAGAAGGTGCTCAGGATTATTTCCGACAACTCCGTGGGTGAGGAAACCCGCAAATGGCGATTGCAGCGGCTCAATGATGGTAAAACCTGGGACTACCTGGTAAAGAACTACATGCGTGAGCTCCGAAGCGCTACCTGGATTTGCGTATGGGCCAAAGCCATCGAGCCTGTGGACATCCTCGAAGGACCGGCCGACAGCCTCGTTGCCCCGCAGCCGACTATCACCGTCCCGGAGTATTACTCACCGCGCGTGCCGTACAGGACTGTGGCCGCAGTCAAGTCCAATCTTCTGTACGATGCCCTTACGGCCCTGAACCTCAGCCTCGAAGTGCCCTTGGGAGACGATTTTTCCATCAATGCGGATTTCACCTTCCCTTGGTGGACGGCGGGACCTCACGGCAACAAATACGCAATGCAGGTGCTCTCTGCCGAAGGCCAGTTCCGCTGGTGGTTCGCCCAGCGTCAAAAAAACTGGTACGATGCCGACGTCGTAAGCGGCGAATATCGCCAGCGCGATGCTCTCACGGGCCATTTCATCGGCATCGGCGCGGGTACCGGAAAATTTGACATACAGTGGGGCCGCGACTTCGGCTGCTACCAGTGTTTCTTCAAGGAAATCGGCCTGAGCTACGGCTACAGTTTCCCGATTACCAGGCACTGGAATATGGAGTTTGAGCTCACGCTCGGCTATATGGGCATTGATTATCAGCACTATATCCCAACTCCGGACTGGGAGGTGCTGCTCAGGGACAACAACAAGGCGGGAACGCTGCACTACTGGGGCCCTACAAGGCTTCAGATAGCGCTGGTGTACCCTATTCTGGTACAAAGGAGGAAATAAGTATGAAAAAGTGCAACTTCCTTCTGCTGCTGCTCGTGCTGCCTCTTGTCTTCTCCTGCCAGTTCAGGCCGCTGGAAGAGATGTCCAACACCCACTATGTGCGTGTGTATCTCGACGAGCGGCTGCTCAACCTCACCGAGGGCTTCTACAACGAAGAATTCCTGCGCCCGAACTACCGGACTCCGCAGGTAATGCACGTGGTTTTGGCCGATCCCCAAAGCGGAGACGTGGTTGCCGACCGTTACCTTCGCAATCAGGGCAGCGACCAGTTTGGCCACTATTTCGACGGCTACATCATCTGCGAGCCGGGCGAGTGGGATATGCTGGTCTGGAACTTCGACACCGAAACCACCCAGATTCGCGACGAGCGTAATATCTTTGCCTCAAGGGCATACACCAACGAAATCGCATCGCACCTCAGGGCCGGACTGCCAAGCCGCTTCGGCATTTCCAAGACCGATGCACCCGAGAAGATAGTGTACGATCCCGACCCTCTTTTCGTAGCTCAAAGCCGCGTGAATCTGCCTTATTCCGACAGCATCGACACGCTCAAGAGTCCCGACGGCAGCCGTTTCATAGCCCGGAGCATCACCGAGACCTGGTTCCTGCAGGTTAAGGTCAAGGGTATGGATTATGTGACTTCTGCCGTGTCGCTGCTTGCCGGAATGGCAGGCTCCAAATGGATGTGGAATCCGAAGATGAACGAGGCCGATCCGGTGACTCTGTACTTCGAAATGAACCGCGGGCCGGAGAATGCGGTCGAGCGTAACACAATTGTTTACGCCACCTTCAGCACTTTCGGGCGTCTGCCGGATGTGACGAACGAGCTGCATGTAACCTTCGATTTCATCACCACCTACGGAACCACCTACAGCGAGACTCTGGATATCAGCGTGAAGTTTGACGAGGACGATGCGCTTGAGCATCAGTGGATTCTGCTTGACAAGGATACAGTAATCGAGATTCCCGATCCGCCGAAGAGCGGAGGAGGCTTCAATCCTGGAGTGGGTGCGTGGGATGATATCAATACGGACCTGATAATTTAAAAACAATATATAAACAATTAATTATTAATTTTTAACATTTTTCTATATGAAAAAATCATTATTCCTCGCAGCACTTGCCGTTGTAGCAATGGCATCCTGCACAAAAAATGAGCTGAAGGGCCCTTCCAAAGGCACCGAAGCTGAAATCTCCTTCCAGCCTGTAGTGGCCAATGCCACCAAGGCTAGTTACATCACAAATGAGTCTATAGCTCCTACTGGCTCTCCAAAGTCGTCCGATTTTAAGTTTTCCGTATTTGCTTGGTATACAAAAGGTGATATGACTGCTTCTACAACAGAATCTGGTGCTACTGCATATATGTCTAACGTGGAGGTTAGTTATAATGCTGGGATAGATGATGGAACAACAAACGGTTCTGGTGCATGGGCCCCATCAACAAAGTACTATTGGCCGAAGAATGGTAAACTTTCTTTTGACGCTTATGCCCCATCCTCTGCTTCAACTGATGCTACAACAATAAAGTCGGATGTGTCAAAGGGTCTTCAGATTGAAGGATATACTGTTAAGGATCTTGGGGCTCAGTATGATCTTCTTTTCTCTACTCGAGTAAAGAATCAAGTGTCTTCTACTGCAGGAACAAATACTGATTATGATGGTGTTGACATTGCTTTCAAACACGCTCTTTCAGCTATTGAAGTTACGGCTAAAACTAATGCCAACTATTCAGATGCAATCAGACTTGATAAGATTACAATCCTCAATGCATATACTAAAGGTAATTTCTCTCAGGGGATGAGTGACGCAAATACGGTAGGTACTCCTGCATGGGATAACCAGAACACTGAGACTGATTATGTTCTTTACACTGGATCACAGACTCTTAGTACAACTCCACTTACATCAACAACCTCACCTGTTGCAATATCTAATGCTATTCTGCTTCCTCAGGACTTAGCTCATACTGGTGGTTCTACAAATCATGTCTCTATAAAGGTTGATTATTCAATCAAGCACGGAAGTTCTTATCTTAATCAGACACAGACTTTTGATTTGAGTACTTGCAAAGATGCCTCTGAAAATACTTTAATCAAGTGGGAAATCGGAAAGAAGTACACATATAACTTCATTTTCTCTCTTGAAGAAATTTACTTCGCTCCAAGCGTAGAAAACTGGACAGAAGTTACTGTTAAAGATATCGACGTTAAGTAAATTCTGATATTTTGCCTCAGCGGGCCTGACCGCCCGCTGGGGTCCCATTATGAATGATATGTTGAAGAATCAAGCATACATATTGGCTTTGGCCTTGCTGCTGGCAGCGTGCGCGAGGGTGCAGCCGGCGGGGCCGGGAGGGGAGGAGGCAGCTGAGCCGCGGGAGATTACTCTCGCGCAGCCGCTCGTAGCGCCTTCCACCAAAGCCTTCGCCGGAGAAATGCCGCTGGACTACTCCACCGACGAATCCTTCGGAGTCTTCGCCCTGTACTATCCATCCGGCAACTTTGCTGGCTGGGAAACCACTACTGGCGCCTTCCCTTACATCGACGGCGCCGAATTCAGCTACGATTCTTCCATCGACGACTCCTCCGCCGGCAGCGGCGCCTGGAGCGCAAACCCCGGCTACTACTGGCCGAAAGTCGGCAAGATGACCTTCGCCGCATATTCCCCTTACCGCGCCGCGGACGCATCGGCCGCAATAGCCTACACTGCCGCCGGCCTGCAGCTCACAGACTTCAGCACCGCAGACAAAGGTCCTGAGCAGTACGACCTTATGTACAGCGCTCGCGTTTACGACAAGGCCGACTGCACGGGCGCATCGGCCAACTACGACGGCATAGACCTCGTCTTCAGGCACGCTCTCTCTTCCGTGCACTTTAGGGCCCGCTCGAGTGTGAGCACGGCCACAATCAAAATCACCAAAATCGTCATCTACGACATTGCAAAAACGGGAGATTTCTCCGAAAACGTGGACGAAATCAGCCCCGCAACATACAGCTCGTCCCCTGTCTGGGACCTTTCCGGCAAAGCTACTTACACCGAAGACTCGCCTTTGGTGGTGTACGAAGACAACTCCGGCACCGCCCCTGCCTTGCCAACCGACGGCAGCACCTTCATCCCTATAGGCAGCGCACTGCCCATCCCCCAGGGCCTCGGCAGCGCAAAACTGAAGGTTTACTACAGCATACAGCTCGGATCGGCCGATCCCGTTCCCACAGTGTCCCAGCCCCTCCCTCTTTCGGGAACATCGGGCACGGACCCCATCAGCGAATGGAAGATGCAGACCCGCTACACATACTCTCTCATCCTCGGCGCGCAGCAGATACGCTTCAGCGTTGACGTGCGCGGCTGGCAGGATGGAGACCCAATTGAAACCCAATAGATGAACAAAATCTGGAACATAGCGCTCGTGCCGGCCTGCCTGCTTCTAGCCGCCTGCCGAAAGGACAATCCCCAGCAGCCGCAGACTGCCGTGAGGTGGTCCGTGGAGGGCGTGGAAGGCTACAGCGGCAGCAAGGCGCTCATCAACAGCGCTTCCGACATCGCGGCCGCCTGCACTCCGGGCACAGGCAACCAAACCATAGGAATCTGGGCCGATTACGACATCACCATCGACGGCACCCCTTACTCCGTGGAGAATGTCTTTAAAGGCACTCGCCTGATTTACAACCCTTTGAGTTCGGCCACCGACACCAAATGGGAGTACGAGGGCGACCCTGCCTACTGGGTGGCCGGCGGAAAATACATCTTCCGCGCATACTATCCATCAGGAGAGGTGAGCGTGCTCGAAAGCTCCTCCAGCGCCAAAGCTTTTGTGGTGGAGTCCAACACCGTGTCCACCCAGCGCGACCTGCTGCTGGCTTTCAACTCTTTCGACACCGCCACCGGCCTCTACGCCGACGGCACTTCCGGCGATATGTCCAAGCCTGTTCCATTCTACTTCCGCCACGCAATGGCCGCAATGAAGGTGTGTTTCCGCTTCGAGGAGGGCTTTTTTTCGTCCGATTCCATCACCTCATGCTGGTTCGAGACCACTGCCTCCGATGCCTTCGCGCTCACCGGAATGATGTCCTATGGCGACGGCGTCACCCTCAACGAGGGTAAAATCAATTGGATCACAGCCTATTGCCCGTCTCCGGGAACCCGGTTCTACCTTTGGAAGCACCCTGCGGGAGTGCCTTTCAGCCACACGGGCGCCGGCATTCACAAAATCGCCACAGCCTACAGTGTCTTTTCTGCGGGCGATACGGGCGAGAAGTTCACCGGCCAGGACGGCTTTGTGCTCATAATTCCGCAAACTTCCAGCGGCAAGCTTGAAATCTGCTTTACTACCCTGAACGGCGGCAGCACCGTCTTCAAGATTGCAGTTCCAAAGATCACGGGCACTTCCAATGACAAGTATCTGGCCAATCCGGACGATCCTTCCACCCACAAGGACCCCGCCGGCTGCGACTACATCCCGGGCTGGCGCTACACCTATACCATTGTTATCACCAAGACCGATGCTCAGCTTGTCCTCGGCATTGCTCCTTGGAACAGGCTTGATTCATCATTCGATATAAGCTTTTGATTATGAAGTTGAAACTGTATAGCATACTGTCACTGTTGCTCTGCTTCGCTGCCTGCCGCCCTGCCGTTCCGGAAGCCGGCAACTCCCTTCCGGCGAGCCTGAGTCTGAACCTCAGCGTCCCGGGTCTCCGCATAGAGACCAAAGGCAATTCGGACGACCCGTTTGCAGATGATATCTCTTCCTGGACGGACTGGGAGAAGGTATTGGACGGCCGTATGCTCTACCGTCTGACGGTTTTCCTCATCGAGAAGGACAGCGAGTATCTGGTTGCATACAGGGACATTTACTATAGCACATATCCCGGGTCAGATGTGACCTCTCCTTCTGCTGAAGAGGGACCTAACGGCTGGTATAACGGCAGTATCGTGGATGTATCTATGAAATCTTCCACTCAGGCCCAGCTCAGTTTCCTGTATGACCATCCTCTGCACAAGGCTGACGATGGCAGCAGTTTCGAGCAGTTGCGGCGCGGAACTTACCGCCTTCTTGCAGTAGCCAACTACAGCAGTGTGAACGGCACCACATTCAATGGACAACCCGATTACGTAGCTTCTTATACCGGTCTTGGAAATGGTTCCTTTGATGCTGCTGTTGATGGGGTTATTGCAGAGTTCAAAAGTTATCAGGATAGCAAATCACCAAAGAAGTTTTCGGAGTACACCAATCACGATGCTTTAGTCAACTATATCCTGACTTCATCTTCCACAACTTATATTTGCCGGCCTATGCCTCAACCGCTCACTCTTACAAAAGAGATTGAGCTGAATCCTGGAAAGAACAGTATTTCCGGAGAATTGCTGCGCAGTTTCTCACGCATAAGACTCACTGTTGAGAATATGGCCAATGTGGACCTTACTCTGGACAGCCTCAAATTCAGCAGCAATATCACCAAGGACAAGACCTATCTTTTCGACCTGCCCGATTCCCCCGACAGGAAATACAGCATCGGCAATCCTGGAGCCCCAAGCGTCTCTTCGGACGATGCCATTGTGGCCTTCACTCCCAAAACCGTTATAAACAAGCTTGCCGCAGGGAACAATATCACGACAGTGTTCGATGCATATATTCTTGAAAGTCGCGACCTGTTGAACAAATATACCTATACTCCGCAGTTGGAGTACAAGGGAGAAGCCCCTGCGGAGTATTTTTCATCGGTGAATACCACTCCGATAAGCGACAAGTCCGGGCTTAGTGACGGCTCCTATTATGTTATTATGAATCAGGCAAATGCCAAATGGATTCTCACTGCCGGAACAGACTTTGTGGAACTTTTCGACACCGAAATAGCCGACCTCATGCTTCCGATAAAAAGGGAATATGTCTGGCAACTGGAAAGTCAGGGAAGCGCCGATTCGTATTATCTGAAAACGACTGGTGCAACTACTTATTATATTGGTGAGCCTAAGGCTGATGCAAACGGACTTCCTCTTACGTCAATAGAGAGCCGTTATTTCGTGATGGAGAATTCTGCCCAATCTCATATAGGAATGAAGGTGAACTATTCTTCCAGCGGTCACTCTTATATTAATGTGAACTATCCGGGAAGAAAGGTGGGCGGTTGGACAACACTTAACGGAGACCTCGGTTCGCAGTTCGATTTTTATCAGGTGAACAAAACTGTCATCTATCCGAAATTCGCCAGTCCTATAATTCTGAGTACCATAGATCCTGCGACATCCATTGTTACTCCTGTGAACGAAATCAGAAGGAACGATTTCATAAACGTCCTGGTTTCGGTGTCGTACAATAAGGATTTCGGTTCTTTTGAATTTGAAGTAAAGGATTGGGATGAAGTGAATGGAGATATAGAATTCAATTGAAAATGAAAAAGTTTATCATACTTTCGGCACTCGTCTGCCTCTTTGCCTGCTGTGTAAAGGAAAATTTTCTCCCGCCTTCAGTGGGCGAAGGGGAAGTCCTTGTAGATTTGGATTTTGGAGGTTCTGCATTCGAAATGGTGCGTGTTGGAACCAAGGCTACACTTGATGTTGCTCCTGAATCCCGTGTCTCCAATATGTTCGTTTTCATTTTTGTTGGTGAAAAGCGTTACTATGCCCATTATTTCGATAAGGAGGATTTGAAGGAGTCTATGCCTTTGGTTATCAATTCACCGGACAACTGCTGGTATGTTGACCAGAAGACTTCAGCTACGGATGCTGCCACAAACGGAACCCTTCGCATCAAGTGTCCTTCACTTACCGGAGGACAGATATACATTATGGCCAATATTGATGCCGATATGGTTAATGTTTCTCCGGAAAAGTTGAATACGGTGACCACCTTGAGTCAACTAAAGGCCCTCTCGGCAGTGCTCAATCAGGAAATTACTTCACGAAATGGCTTTTTCCCTATGGCGGGAGTATCCGAACTGGTGGATATCTCTTCTGCCGGAATCTTCAAGAGCGGCACCTCCGATGCCGTGAAGGTGATGCTGGAGCGTTTCGATGCCAAAGTCAAAGTGAATTTCAGGGTAGCTACCGATAAGGAGCTCAGTGCGGATGAAGGCGATATTGTGACTACACAGCGTCTCAAGGAGTTCAGGCCAGCATCCTGGTGTGTCCGCAATCTGCCTAAGGGCTGTTACATTATCCCTCAGGCAACTGATGCGGAGGAAGGCTATTTCGACACTACTCCAGTCATTTTTGAAACCAACGAGACCGGTTCATTCGTGGTGGATGGAGTCACAGTTTCAAGTACAATCAACGGATTCTCTTTCTATATGCTTGAGAATAGAGAAACTCCGAAGAATACGGTTGCTAAGTTCTCGGAAAGGGAACAGAAGAACAAGAATGCTTCCGGGCAGTTCGATTCTTCTTCCGGTGTATGGACCAATGCCCCTGAGAATGGAACTTACCTCGAAGTCAAGGGTGAAGTTGTGATGGAGGTGGATGTGTCCAACGAAGCAAAGACCCAGCAGCTGGCAGCTGATGTTACCTACTATATCCATCTTGGTGATGTGAATGCGAATATTAACGATTATTCGATAAATCGCAATACCATCTATACTTATACTGTCACCATCAAGGGCGTAAACAGCATAGAAGTTGAGGTGAAGACTTCCTATGACGATGCTGGAGACCCGGCTTTGCCTTCCGATGTTGTGGAATCCGAGCCTGGAGCCGAGGGAATGGTATATATTGCCAAGGAGTCCATCTTTACATTTGATGCCCATTATGGACAGAGAGTATTTGCATTCGATGCTGCCTACATTGATCCGGCTACGGTTACCTGGTATGTAAAGACTCCTTTCGGTAAGGAAGGAACCCCTGACAAAGTAGGTGATACAGAGGTGCCTTCAGGAATGGATTACAAGTGGGTTCATTTTATGGTCAACAATCTGAATTCCGATCCTGATTATTCTTACGAGTATAATGGAAACACCAGCACTGCAACTCTTGCTGTCCCTGCGTATTCTCACTTTAATATGCCATATCCTGGGGATGGAAGCTCAAAACTGATGGATGTTGTGGAGTTCACCAAGTTCATCAAGGAACAGAAGAGAGCATACGATGCCAGGAATCCCAATGTTTTCCGTACTGAATTCGACCAGGAGTGGTTTGACTGGTACAATGAAAAAAATCCTGGGGCGGAAGTTACCGATCCGTCCGACCATGACGGTCCGTGGTTCAGGGACAGGGTTTACATAACAGTATTTGTGGATGAGTATTATTATGATGTTAACCCTATCACCGGAGACCCTGAACCTCAACTCTGGAAGCGGTTCGTGAACCAGCCTAACCGTCTGATGCATATTCTATGCGATAATCAGAAGAGTCTTGACAAGGCTAGTTCTGCTACCGGCAGTGTGATTACCCTCCGTCAACGCTCAATCCAGACCCCTTACAATATAGAAGAGGATGACCTCCTGACCGGCTGGGGCTGTGAGACTGAGGATGAGAATGCGAACAGCTACCTTTGGTACTTTGATACAAGTGAAAGTATGTCCAAGGGACCTACATCCAATAAGGTTTTGGGCAATACTGCCGTTCACAATGGTTTGTTTAATACTGCCCGTCTATGGGGCGTTACCGCAACAGACAACGCCTGGCACGATGTAAGTTGGAGTACTTATCTGGACTATAATCGAAACAATGATTATATCGGAAGCAATGGCTACAATATCGTATTCCTCAAAGACTCCAAAGCGGTGCTGCGCTATTCTGCAATGATGCGTAACCGAGACAATAACGGTAACGGTATTATTGACCCTGATGAAATCCGCTGGTACACAGCTTCTTTGGGTCAGCTCCAGTTCCTTTATTTCGGTGAGTTGGGTCTTAATGAAGATGCGATTCTTTATCCTGAAAAGTATTCGAATGCTACGGGCCAATTCATTGCTTCACATCCTTACGCCGGAGCTGACAAATGGCGTTGCCATATTATCAGCAGTACAGCCAAAGCCGGCTCCAAAATGCCTCAAGTTCTTTGGGCGGAGGAAGGCCTTTCGGTGTCCGAATATAGGAAGGATATAGGGTGGAACATGAAAGCTCCGTATTCTGTTAAGTGTGTGCGCAATCTGGGCTTTGATGATAAAACATCAACGAAGGACTATTATTTGACCGACAGTCCAGATGCTGAGGCCAACCGCCCGCAGAATATGGTCGATGTTGAATATGTTGAGGCTGAAGGTGTTTATAAGTTTGATATGACGAATATCAACGATGCTTCGAAGCGTTTCTACACTTCCGTGGAGCTTGAGCCCTACGATGAGGAATCCGAAATGGCAAGAATCTACAATGGATTTGAGACAGGCGCTCTCGTAGCCGGAGCTGTATCCAATTATTCGGATTTGAAATCAAAACTTGAGGCCGGTGAAACAATATGTCCTGATGGCTACAGAGTTCCCAATGTCCGTGAACTTGGTATGATGTACATCCTTTGTGACAATGCGAGCTGGTGGGAGGGTGAGTCTATTATGACTTCAACCTATTATTCTCTCGGACCGTTGGGAAAGGGAAAGGATCTCAGCCAGAATACTGATACTCGTACTAATAAGCTATCCTGGACCGCTAAGTATGGCGAGACAATCACCCTCGCTCCTAATGGCAATAGTATCCGCTGCGTCCGCGACTGGAATCCATAGGGAGAAATCCCGCTATAATTTTTATTTTAGAATCTTCCAGTAGCCGCCCCTGTCACCTCCTTCTCGCTCAATGGCGTGAATCTCTCGGAGCTTACGAACGGCTTTGTAGATAGTATTCTCGCTCAAGTTGCATGTCTCGGCTATTTCTGCAGTCGTAATGTATGGGTTCTCGGAGATGAGACGGAATACCTTATCAACTGTTTTCTCCTTACTTTTCTCCTGATGTTTCTCCTTACTTTCTCCTGATTCTTGAAATGCTGCCGTGGCTTTGTATAGGATTGTGGTGAAGAATCCATCAGTCCTGTATTCAGGTGCCGGCAGATGTGCTTCCCGCATTTCATCTGCCATTCTCGGTATGCCGGAGCCAACCTTTTCCACAAGATTCATTCTGGTGAACAATTCGAATATTTTGGGATTCCTGGACAGGCTCTTATGGCCAAATGCTTTGGCAACGACAGAGAGGAGTCCACCTGGATTTGAGATTTCCAGACGGTCATCATAGAGTTCCACAGTAATTGTGGCCCCAGTCTCGTAGTAATCTCTGTGACATATGGCGTTCGTAAGAGCTTCTTTGATGGCATCCAGCGGCAGTTCCCATTTTTCCTTACGTGGATTGAAACCATCCATAATGTATTCGACTGACAGTTTCTCTTTCAGCCATTTGGTGGCGCCGTTGTACTGGTCCAGAATGGGGCCTCCGAAGGTTTTGGAATCGATGATGTGAACTTTGTCTTTGCCTTTAAACCGGAAGCACCGGATAACGGCCTGAGGAATGGACTTACCGCAGGCGTCAGAAAAGAACATAGGCACGACATTAGTCATCCCTCCACGGGCATCCAGCAATTCCAGGTTCCGTATAAGTTCCGTGTTATTCGCCTTGGATGTGATACCGGCTTTCTCTTTAAAGTCTTTGACGGCCTTGTCGGAGATGTCTTTTGGATTGAACCATTTACAGGATGCTTCGTCATAATGAAGTGATCCAGCGTCCTCGAATAACTGACGTACTTCCGAGGGCTTGCGAATTTTTTGGGAGTTGGCCCCTCTGCGGACATATGCGGAGCCGGATGCGAAGTATGGTTTCTCCTCGCCTTCTGGGACTTCGATTACCCAGATAGAATGCCCGGAAACCTTCAGTGGGTAGAATTCGGATTGCAGTTCCGGCTGGATGGCATCAATCGAATCCTGAATGGAAGATCGTTTGGAATTGTCAATACTGAATCCTTTAGTGAAGGCGTTCTTGTCGGTGACTCCTAAAAAGAGAAAGCCTCCTTCTGCGTTGGCAAAGGCACACACTTCTTCGCTGAGTTCCCTCACTTTCGATGGAACACTCTCCTTAAATTCAACGTGCTGCCCTTCTCCAAGGGCAATCAGTTCCAATGCTTTCTTCTCGTCAATCATAAGACTCCGTATTTTTATTCAAAGATACTGCTTTCATTCGGAAATGAAAGCAAGGTTTCGAATAATCCGTAGATGTGAAGATTGAAATAGTCAGACCATAGCCTTTCGGATCTCCCTCAGGACTATGTGCAGAAGGAATTGAATCCGGAAAATGGCGCTACGGTGTATAATCTCAGTTTTGTTAATAAGGCTTCACTTAGGGACTATTCTTCTATTGAACTGCCTTTGCACTTGGAGAACGAAAAAGAGAATTATCTCTACGAGAAGTTCGAAGTGGCTACTGGTTTTGTGACATATGGCGATGCAAAAGGGTTTAAAGAATTCAATGAAATCATTACTTCCACCATTTCAAAAGGCGGCTCAAACCCATATTGTCTGAAGGGCTATCGTACCCCTAATCAGAGGGAAATGGCGATTATGGCCTACAATAAGCTCTATGACGGTAGTGAATTCAATTCATCCTATGGAGATATGATGAGCCGAACAGCATTCTCTTTTGGATATTATGGTTTGATGACTAAGGACGATAAATATGGTTATTCTAACAGTATCACCTTGTGGAAAGAAATGACCGCCAACACCACCCGCTGCGTCCGGGACATCCGCGTAGATTAAACTCCACCGCGGCGAAAGTTATTCTGCCCTGTCTGCGCGCGGAGCCACCCACAGAGCTCAAGCGCGACAACAATGCGCGGAAATAACGACCTGCTCGTGAAATTCACCGGTCTATTTCCGAATGTTGGTTGGAATAGGGCTTGAATGCTATCTTGCTTCTTCTTCATTTGCCTTTATTTTCCTTTATTCTCTTTTATTCTCTTTTATTCTTCTTTATTCTCTTTTATTCTCTTTTATTCTTCTTTATTCTTTTGCAATACAAAGTAAGTATTATTGAAAATGTTTTGCTATTGCTACGGTGATGCTGCTGGAAGCGGCTTGAGCTTTTTGTGGCCTTTGGCATTATGTTATGACTATGCCATTCATCTCTTTAAATATACCATTCGTCGGGCTATTCTTGTAGTTGGAATTAAAGCCTTGTTAATCATACGTAATATGGTTAAATTTACAGTCCGCCTCTAACTAGCGGAAAATAATGAATCATACTCTTTCGCGCATATCGGCAGTGATTATTGCCGTGTTTTGTTTTGCTCTCTCCGGTTCTGCCAGGGGGAGTGTGTCGAGTCCGATTCTGCCGGGCTCGCTAGCGCAGAGTATGATGCTCCCATCGCTGCCAGAGGCCATCACCCCAACGCAGGACGCTGCCTCAACCGAGGCCACCACCCCAACGCAGGACGCCGCCCTAACAGAGGCCACCACCCAAGCGCAGACCGCCGCCCCAACCGAGACTACCACTCCAGAGGCCACCACCCAAGCGCAGACCACCGCCCCAACCGAGGCCAGCTCCGCTTCCGCGGACAGCCTGCGCTCCGGATCGGTCATTGAAACGCAGCGCGACTCCGTGAAAATCTGGTTCCGCCAGAGCAAAATCAATCTCGTGCCGGAACTTCACGGCAACCGCGAAGCCCTCGACAGCGCGGTGTCCCGTCTGCAAACCATCACCAGCAATCCGCTGCAATACCGCCTCCAGAGCATCCAGCTCATTGGCGCCGCATCGCCGGAAGGCACCATCCGCTTCAACCGCTGGCTCTCCAAGGAACGCTCCATCACCCTCATCAACTACCTCAACCGCTACGTCAACTTCCCGGACTCCCTCATGACAGTAGCCCACCTCGGCAGGGACTGGCAGGGCCTTAAGAACCGTGTCCTCGCAGACCCGGCTGTCCCTCAGCGCGACAAAGTCCTCTCCCTGCTCGACAGCAAGCCCGAACCCCTCGAAGAACTCAAGAAAAGCAGAGCCTACCCATACCTCTACCTCACCCACTTTCCGGAGCTGCGCGCCGCCAGCCTCGTACTCGAGTACCAATACTTCCCGCCGCTTATGTCTGCGGCCCTTGCCGATGAGGCCAAGTACTTGAGTAACAGTAAAATTACCCCCCCCCTATGTGCCGGAAAAACCACTCGGCCACATCTGGTTTGACCTCAGAAGCAACCTCCTTTACGATGCCGCCCTTGCGCCTAACATAGGCTTCGACATCTACCTCGGGAACCAGCTCTCCGCCGGCTTCAACTGGAAATATGCCTGGTACAGGAACGACTCCCGCCATATATACTGGCGCGATTACGGCGGCGACATCAACGTAAAATACTGGTTCGGAAAGCTTTCCGAACAGAAACCACTCCAGGGCCACCACATCGGCGCCTATGCCCAGGTGTTCACCTACGACTTCGAGTTCGGCGGCAAGGGCGTGATGGGCGGCCTTCCGGGCGGCACTCTCCTGGACAAGTACAGCCTCATTGTCGCAGCCGATTACGGCTACAGCATCCCCCTCACCGAGCACTACAACATAGACCTTTGCCTCGGCTTGGGCTATATGCGCGGAGAATATCGCGAATACCATCCCGAAGACGGCTGCTACGTCTGGGATGCCACCAGAAGGCAGCAGTATTTCGGCCTCACCAAAGTGGAAATCTCCCTTGTGAGGGTAATCGACTACCGCTATTTCAAAAAAGGAGGACGAAAGCGATGAAGAAACTGCGCCTCATACTCCTTTTTACGGCAATGCTGTGCCTCTGCTCCTGCACCCACAAGGAACTCTGCATGGAGCATCCCCATCCGGTACCGCTGCGCCTGGAGTTCGACTGGCGCGACGCCCCCACGGCCTCTCCCGACGGCATGTGCGTCTTCTTCTACCCCGAAAATGGCGGCCAGCCCCGCCGCTTCGACTTCAGCAACATCTCCGGCGGGCGGATTTCCCTTGCTGCCGGCCGATACAAACTCATCTGCTATAATAACGACACCGAGCGCGTATATTTCGGCAACACCGATTCCTTCGGGCTCCACTCCATCTTCACCCCTACCACCGACCTTTTCGCCCCATTGGGCCTGACTTCCAAAGCCGGCACCGTGCCCCGGGCCGATGCCGCCGAGCGCGTGGTCAGCACCCCTGACCTGATTTGGGGCTGCAGCGTGCAGGAGGTTGAAATCGAGGAGCTTCCGGCCGATGCCCCCGAGCGCGTCATCACCCTCTACCCGCACCTGCTCGTGCGCAACTACACCCTGCACGTCAAGAACTGCGACGGCCTCAAGTACGCCGGCCAGATGTGCGGCTCGCTCTACGGAATGGCATCGGGCATCTACCTCAACAGCGAAGAAAACTTTTCGGAGAACGCCACCATCCCTTTCGAATGCAATAAACTGGACGATACCACCATAGAAGCCAAGTTCCTCACCTTCGGCGACAACCCTGCCGTGTGCAAGCCGCACCGCGTAGTGCTCTACATCTGGATGAGCGACGGCAAGATTTACTGCTACGGCCTCAACGATGACAAATACGACGTTACGGATCAGGTGCACAATGCGCCCGATCCCTACAACGTGTATCTGGAAATAGACGGAATGGATTTGCCAAAGCCTATTTCCAACGGTTCGGGCTTCTCGCCGGATGTTGACGACTGGGTGGAGGTGAAGGGAGATATTAATTTGTAAACAATTAAAAAACAATATATTAACAACAAATTATTAATTTTTATTTTTTTTAGTGTTATGAAAAAACATTTAGTATTAGGAGCTCTGGCAGTGCTCGCATTGGCTGCCTGCTCAAAGACCGAAACTCTCGAAGTCAACAAAGGCAACGAGATTTCCCTCAGCGCTGTAACCGGCAAGAACCTCACCAAGGCCTTCGACGGTTACTGTAACAACAGCAAACCAAACAATTTTGATGTTTGGGCATCCAGCGACAGCAAATTGTATTTTGCTAAAGAGACTTACACTTGGGATGCTGGCACCTCCACTTACAAGAGTGGCTCTGCCCGTTACTGGCCTGCAAGTGCTGTGAACTTCTTCGCATTGAAGAACCAAAACGGAACTGTAACTTTCGACCCTGCAACTCCAAAGTTATCAATTGAGGGTTACACAGTCGAGGCCACTCCTGAAACTCAGAAAGATTTCCTTTATGCTGTGTCTAAAAACGTAACAAAACCTACAGGGACTCCTACTCCTGCTGCCACTCTTAACTTCCGTCACGCCCTTTCTCAGATTGAATTCAAGGCAAAGAATGACAATAGCAACATCCATGTTGTTATTGATAAGATTCAAGTTAAAAATGTCTATAACAAAGGTAATTTCAGTGTCAGTGAGGCAACTACAAACAACTACAAAATTACCTCTGATCCTCACGAAAATGGAGAGACTCCTATCTCAGACCCTCGCACTGGCGTTTGCATATGGGATAATCAAGACACATATGCTTCTAAAGCTTCATACACAATTACTCCGAAAAACATATCTGGCAATGTAATCAGTGTTGATGTTAAAAACGGAGGAACTGCTGACCTTACCGTTACTGATCCTGCAGGAAAAGAGTATAATCCTAATACATTGTATCTTCTTCCACAGGATGTTGCTGCATGGGATGGCACTGGTAAAGCGGTTGATTCCGAAGATGCATACTTTATTATCGATGCGCTAATTTACAATGTAGCAGGTACAGAAGTTAACAAAACAACCGATGTCGTTCTTTGGGGAAAAGAAACAACACCAGGTTCAGGTGTTTGGAAATCAAAGTCTATAGCTGTTCCATTCCCTGCAAGCACTGAGTGGAAAGGCGGTCTCCGCTATGTTTACACCTTCAACTTTACTTCTTATGGTATGGGAGGAAGTGATCCAAGTACTGGAGATGATGTTCTTACCCCTATCACTCTTACCGTTACCGTCGATGACTTCGTAGATGCAGGTAACACTGAGGTAAATGTTGAGTAATTCAGCCTAAGTTTACTTAATTGCTTAGTTACTTAGCACGCTTAGCAAACTTTATTCGCCGGAGGGGCTTGAATGTGCCCTTCCGGTGGCAAATGAAAAGAATGAATAAATACAAGATATTGCCGTTCAAGGCCCTGGCCGCTGCGCTTCCTGTCATATTTTCTTTGGCGGGCTGCGTGAGCGAATTGGGAAGTGAAGTCCCTGCACCTGAGCTGATTACCTTGCAGGTGGAGGAGGGCGGCAGTATAATCTGCAAGTCCGGCGATTCCTTTGAGAATACTTCTTTCGAAATCGAGCTCCCGAATTCGGAGATCATTCCGGTGAGCATCAGCCGTTCCGTCCCCACCCGCGCAGCCGTTGTGGACACCTTGCTCAATCCTCTGCAGGAGCTGTGGCTCTGGGCCAAACTCACGGACGATGGCAGCGACTACATTTCCGGCCACGATTTGGACCCGGAAGGAAAGTATTGGGCCACAGGACATTATTGGCCAAAAGACAGGAGTTTGTCCTTCCTTGCCTGCAGTTCGAGTGCCTCAGAACTTGGATTCAGCCCCGATATTGCAATGTCTGCTGGCGGAGAACTCTCCTGCAGTTTCGACTACACTGTGGCAAAGGGCAGCGGGGAGTACGATGGCCGCGATGCCGAGGTGCAGGCCGACATCCTGCTCGGAATGACCTTCAAACGCAATGCGGAAGGAAAAGAGGTGCCTGTGAAATTGCATCACGCCCTGTCGGCTGTGCGTTTTGTGGTGGGCAGTATGCCTTATGGCATCACCCTCAAAAGCATCGGCTTTTCAAATCTCTACAGCAAGGCCACTTGCACGGTAAACGGGGAGCTGGCAGCCCTGAACTTCGATTGGAGCGCCCATTCGGAAAAGGTTTCCTACAGCCAAAGCTTCAACCAGCCCATGAATATGGACGACAATATCGGCGGCTCCCAGCACACCTTCGTCCTCATTCCGCAGGAGTTTAGCACCGACGATGCCCAACTGGAAATCGGTTTCACCATCAAGGGCCGCCCTTATGTGCTCAAAAAGTCCCTGAACAGCATTCTTTCGGGCTCGAAACTCGATCCGGACCACATCTATACTTTCAGGATAGGTATTCCTGACGAAATCGACATCAAAGTGGATGATGATGTTGCCAGCAATGTGAAGAGCAATATCAGAATTACCAATACCGGCTTCGGACCCGGCTATATCCGTATGGCTCTGGTGGGCAACTGGGTGAACAGCCACGGCATAATCATAGCCCCATGGCTGCCGGAAGACGGCGAGTTCGAGGGCTGGAACCCTGCCTGGGAGCAGCGTTCCGACGGCTTCTATTACTACAAGAATGTTGCATTGGGCGGCGAAACCGTTCCTGCACCTTTCGACAAATATACCCTTACTACAAAAGACCACGACGGCCAAACCCTTTACCTCAGCGTTATGACCCAGATTATCCACGCATCGTGCTACAATATCTGGCCAAACCGCCCTTCGGAATGGAAATGGCCTATCTCTACCCCATAAGCTTATGAGAATCAAACGGATTGCTTCTATACTTCTGTGCTTTCTTGCATGCACAGCCCATGCCAATGACTGGAGACAGAATTTCCAGAATTACGATTATATGCCTTCATCCGGGGACTGGACATATAATTACCTCATCCAGGACGATTACGGAACAACCCTGCGCCATGTGAACACAGTGCTGGCCGGGGTGAATACTAACTCTGACGGGGTTAGAAAAGTGGTCCTTACCGGAGATGTGTGTCTTAGGCATTCTGTGTTTGTAGGAGTATCTACCACAAGCAATAAACCTACCACTCTGATCATAGAAAACGGAACAGATAATGTCATCAATTTCTGGGACGATCTGGACAATCCTAATGATGGTTTGGGCGCAGATCCATTCATGGTTCTGTTCTCCGTGTGGGAAGGTTGCACCCTGATTATCGACGGTGACCCGGACAACGACGGAAAAGGAAAAATTGTCTTTGGCGGGAATAACAATCACCGGGGCCTTGTGACAAAATACGGCTTTATAGAGTCCACGGGAAATCTTGAGCTCAAAGATGTGATAATAGAGCACGTCAAATTCGATGATACCAATTCCAATGCCGGCGAATGCTCAGTATTAAAGATACACCCTTGGGTATCTGGTTCCAACGGATTCTATGAACAGGGATATACAAAGATTATAAATTCCGAAATCCGCAATATTGAAATGCCAGGTGGTGTAGGAGCAGTGATGTATTGCTACCTTACTTCCCAGAACAAGGAGAACAATACCCGTGAGAAGTGCACCATCACAATGAACAATGTGAATATTCACCATGTTTCTCAAGGCAGCAACAGCAACGACGGCAACAACGGCAGCGAAGGCAGCGAAGGCAACGAAGGCAACCGCACCGACGGCAACGGTGGCCTCATCCGCTTCAGGGGAGACTGGGTGGGCAATCTGCATATGACGGGTGTGAACATCCACGACTGCACTTCGGGAGCAAGCGGGGGAGGAGTCTATTGGAACGCCCTCGGGCGAAGTACGGAGCCTTGCGAAATGGTTCTCAACGGCTGCACCTTCCAGAATCTCAAAGTCACGGAAGGCAACGCCGGAGCACTTCTGATAGAAGGGCGTGCCAGATTCATAGGAGAAACGACCAAATTCATAGGCAACTCCTGCACCTATCCTAACGAAGACAGCAGGGTAAGTTTTGGTGGAGCTGTATATATCCATAACTACAACAGTACCGATACTCCACAATCCGGAGAATCCTTCAGTTACGACATCGGAAAAGAAGTCTATTTCCAAGGCAATTCTGCACACCATGGAGGCGGACTGGCCATCCGTATCAACGACGAAGGCTCCCTTCCGAACTCTACGAAGTTCTATGTAAACATTAACGGAGCCACGTTTTTAAACAATACGGCCAGAGACGAAGCCGGAGCCCTGAAAATAGACCTCGGTTCCAGCAAATACGACCTCTCCCTTAACCTCAATTCCGGATTATTCGATGGGAATAGTGCTCCGAACGGAGGAGCCATATACTCCTGGAAAGGAAAAGTATCCTCTGCTGCAGATGGAAGCTGTAAATTCATCAATAATACGGCGAGCAACAGCGGAAGTGCCATCTTCGTAAACAACAGTACATTCACCCTTCAAAATGCCGAGATATCTAACAATACTGCGACAAATGGAAATGGAGCCGTCTATGTCACCAACTCCACGATGACTATGGAAAACGGTAACATTTATAACAACAAGAGCGGAATGTACGGAGGAGGAGTCCATATCATCAATTCCACGATGACTATGAACAATGGGCAAATCAAGAAGAACACGGCTACATGGAGAGGTGGAGGAATCTATCTGGACAATTCCACACTTAATTTCAACAATGGTCAAATCGACCAGAACATAGTCGAAATGGAATTCGGAGGAGGAGTATGTGCCATGGGTTCCAATTTCAACATGAGCAACGGAGAGATTAACGGGAACAGAAGCAGGCTCCACGGAGGAGGTATTTATTACGCTAACAACAAGGGAGCCAGCGAAGATAGCGGAGCAGATAACAGAAGTTTCTCTTTCTCCGGAGGCAGCATCTCAGGCAACACTTCCGGAGGCTTCGGTGGAGGAGTCTGCATCTACACAGGCAGTCGCTCTGGCTGCAGCTTCAAGCTGACCGGAGGAGAGATCAACGACAATACCGCTGCCAACGGCGGTGGAGTATATCTCAACGGCTGGGCTATATACACAATGGACCTGATTAACACGAATGTCCAGAACAACACTGCCTACCTGGGCGGCGGAGTGCTTGTCTATAATGCCAATCTTAACTACAAGAACGGGCTCATCCGATACAACCGTGCTATCAAAAGGGAGGGCAACTCCTCCCCTGCCACCATGTACCATGTGAACCATTGCATCTTCGATGGAACGGATGATAATGTAAATACTGATTTGAGCGGCATAGGCGGAGGCCTCTATGCGACTTGGGGAAAAGTAGCTTTCGATACTTCGGAAGGCAAATTCGGCATCTACAGTAACCTCGCCGACTTCGGCGCCGACGACATCTTCACCAATGCCAAGGACTCCCAGATCAATCTTCCGGACCCTACCAAAATGACCGTAGTGGGTTTCGACGTGCCTGCTGCCAACCAGTTCTGGGCCCAGGACTATATCAAGGGCGATACCAATTACAACATGCGCCCATCTTCTGCTCCGGAAGTTCATAACCAGAACCGTTATCGTGTGCTGCTCAATGATTTGGATGCCGATTTGGCTACAACCAAGATCCCGGCCGGAACCTATACCGAGTATATCTGTGCCACTCTGGGCTACTGCTTTGCTCCGGTGAAGATTGTCAAGAAGGGTCTTCTTGCAGGCGAAACGGCCATCATCAATTTCTATCATATGGATGTGAACGACGGCCACAAAGAAAAGCCTTATATGCAGATGGTTATACTTAACAATACCGGGGTGGACGAAGCTGAAATCACCAAGGAAATCAACTTGCGTCCGGGCACCTGGACTCTGGTCGAGTCCAACTGGGCATGGAGTTATTACGGCAAAGCTGAAGGCCCCGGCAGCAAGACGGTTGACGGCCAGGCGGCTATTACCAGATACAATCTTCTGGACACTTCCACTGACGAAGAGCGTACTTTCACTTTCGATAATAAAAAGAACGACACTTCCAATCCGGCCAAGGAAAGCATCAAGACCAATGTGCTGACTCCGCTGCCTTAAAGGCCCAGAACGTTCTTTTTGGAAACTGTTGCAATGAAATCCTTGAGATAGAAAGGTTCGAAGTATGCTATGTCTTCGAACTTGCCGCTGCGGTACAGTTCCAGGGCGGGCTGTGCCATATTGCGGGCCAGAGGCTGGCATTCCATAAATGTGGCATTCGGATGCTGCAGCACTTCCCTGCATTTGAGGGCGCCGTCGCCGATGAAGAGCACAGTGCCCTTTCCGGGCAGTTCGGCATAGCTTCCGGCATCTATCACCTTGGCTTCGATTTCACTCAGACGCTTGCCGGAACCATCGTAAACAGCCGTATAGACTTCCATCCTGCGGGCATCGAGCATAGGGACTATATAGTCGAAATGCTGTTCCTGCTGAAGGGCGGTATGGGCCAGAATGTCAAGGGTGCAGAGGCTCATAAGCGGCAGGCCGGCCCCGAAGCAGAGGCCCTTTGCGGTGGAGCATCCCACACGAAGACCTGTGTAGGAACCCGGTCCGCTGCTCAGGCACACGGCGCTGCAGTCCTGCAGGCCGATGCCGGCATCGGCCAGAACTTCTTTCACAAAAGGTGCCGTGAGGCTAGCGTGGGCCCTGGGCTCTGAGCTTTCCCTGCTTGCTATTGTTTTGCCGTCCCTTGCCAAAGCCACTGAGCAAAGGGATGCGGAGGTCTCCAGAAGGAGAATGTCAACACATTTTTGCTGCTCCATCACCACTGCTTATTGAAGAGAAAAGGGATTCGAAGAATGGGAATATGAAATCCGTAACCGGTTTTATGAAATGCTGGTAAACCAGGGATTCGTCAATCCAGGTGCTCGGCATGTGCAAAAAGCCGCTGCAGAAGGAGAGTACGAAACGCAGCACTATTCCTATTATCACCGCTGCGTTGAAAATGGCGAAGATAAAGCCCAGAACCGAGTTTATCCAGCCCATTGCCAGCATTTTGATGAACTTGGTTGCAAGTTTCGATACGAGCTGGAGGAGTATCACCACCAGAACTATTATTATGGCGAAGGACAGGATGTAGAGCAGTTGCGGCCCCACATTTATCCATTGCGAGAGGAATGCGCCGAGTTTGTCGCTGAAAATATAGGCCAGATAGGAGCTCACCACGAGCGAGGCGAAGGCGGCTACCTGCTCTATGAGCCCTTTGCTTATTCCCCTTATTATTGCGGGAATGAAGAGCAGCAGAATGATAATGTCGAGGACATTCATATTTGTATTTGCCTTTTGAATTAGTTATATTTGTGCCTCAAAAATAGTTAAAAAAAATGACATTTAAAGAGTATAAGGGACTTGATTTGGTTGCAGTGGGAAATGAGGTCCTTGAGGAATGGAAAGAGAAGGGCGCATTTGAGCGCTCGCTTGAATTGAGGGAGGGTGCTCCGGAGTTTGTTTTCTTCGAGGGCCCGCCGAGCGCCAACGGAATGCCGGGCATACATCACGTTATGGCCCGCAGCATCAAGGACGCCATCTGCCGCTACAAGACCCAGTGCGGCTACAAAGTGCGCCGCAGGGCCGGTTGGGACACCCACGGCCTGCCTGTGGAGCTGGGCGTGGAGAAGAAACTCGGCATCAAAAAAGAGGACATAGGCAAGAAAATATCCATCGGGGACTACAACAAGGCCTGCCGCGTGGAGGTTATGAAATACACCGAGCAGTGGCGCAACCTTACCGAGCGGATTGGCTACTGGGTGGATATGGACGATCCTTACATCACCTACGACAACCGCTATATCGAGACTCTCTGGTACCTTCTCAAGGACATATATTCCAAGGGCCTGCTCTACAAAGGCAAGTCCATCCAGCCTTACAGTCCCGCCGCAGGCACCGGCCTGAGTTCCCACGAGCTCAACCAGCCGGGCTGCTACCGCGACGTGAAGGACACCACCTGCTGTGCGCAGTTCAAAGTGCTCGGCGAGGAGGAACTCTACTTCCTGGCCTGGACCACCACCCCTTGGACCCTTCCGAGCAACACCGCCCTTTGCGTGGGCCCGAACATAGATTATGTGAAGGTGCGCAGCAGCAACCCATATACCGGCAAGCCTGCGACCTATATTCTGGCCGAGGCTCTTGTTTCGGCCTGGTTCAACGACAAGATTGCATACGAAGTGCTTCCGGGCAGCTTCAAGGGAACGGAGCTGGAGGGAATGCGCTATGAGCAGCTCATCCCTTGGTTCAATCCTGGCGAGGGCGCTTTCAAGGTCATCCTCGGCGACTATGTTACCACCGAAGACGGTACCGGCATTGTGCATATAGCCCCTACCTTCGGTGCCGACGATGCCAAGGTTGCCAAGGCCGCCGGCGTTCCGGGCCTCTACATTACCGACAGGGACGGCAACCCTCAGGCCCAGGTTGACCCTCAGGGCAAGTTCTATCTACTTGAAGATCTGGACCCTGCCTATGTGCAGTCCAGCGTGGATGTGGCTCTCTACCGCGAATGGGCCGGCCGTTTTGTGAAGAACGCCTACGACGATTCTCTTCCGGCCGATGCCCCAACGCTCGATGTGGACATCTGCGTTATGCTCAAGTCGCAGAACAAGGCCTTCAGAATTGAAAAACACCTCCATACCTATCCTCACTGCTGGAGAACGGATAAACCTGTGCTCTACTACCCTCTGAACTCCTGGTTCATAAAGGCATCGGCCGTGAGAGAGAAGATGATGGAACTCAATGCCGATATTGTCTGGAAGCCGGAAGCCACCGGAACTGGGCGTTTTGGCAAGTGGCTGGAGAACATCCAGGACTGGAACCTTTCGCGTTCCCGCTACTGGGGCACTCCGCTGCCTGTCTGGTGCACGGAAGACGGCCGTGAGCAGCTGTGCATCGGCTCGGTGAAGGAACTCTATACCGAAATCGAGAAGAGCGTGCAGGCCGGGTTCATGGCCTCCAACCCTCTTAAGGACAAGGGCTTCGACCCTGAAGACATGTCCAAGGAGAATTACGACAAGATAGACCTCCACCGCCCTTATGTGGACCAGATTGTGCTGGTGAGCCCGAGCGGCCGCAGAATGCAGCGCGAGAGCGACCTCATAGACGTGTGGTTCGACAGCGGTGCAATGCCTTATGCCCAGACAGGGCTCCGAGGCATCGATAGCCCGGATTTCGGGGCCACGGCCGATTTCATCGCCGAAGGCGTGGACCAGACCCGCGGCTGGTTCTACACTCTGCACGCCATCCACACCATGGTGAGCGGCACTCCTGCATTCAGGCGCGTGATTTCCAATGGTCTGGTACTGGACAAGAACGGTGACAAAATGTCAAAGCGCAAAGGCAATGCCGTGGATCCGTTCAAGGCCCTCGACACCTACGGAGCCGATGCCCTGCGCTGGTATATGCTCACCAACGCCCAGCCTTGGGACAATCTCAAGTTCGATGAGGCCGGCGTGGACGAGGTCCGCCGCAAGTTCTTCGGCACCCTCTACAACTCCTACTCCGTATTCGCGCTCTACGCCAATATCGACGGCTTCGACCCGGCATCGGCCAGTCTGCCTTATGAAAGCAGGCCTATGTTCGACAAGTGGATTGTCAGCCGCCTGAACACCCTTTGCCGCAATGTGCTCGCCGCTTACGAGGATTACGACCTCACTCTGGCTGGCCGTCTGGTGCAGGATTTCGTTTGTGACGACCTTTCCAACTGGTACATCCGCCTGAACAAAAAGCGTTTGTGGGGCAGCGGCCTGTCGGAAGACAAGGTGAGCGCCTACCAGACCCTCTACGAATGCCTCTCCAAGGTTGCCCTGCTTGCGGCCCCTGTTGCGCCTTTCTTTATGGAGCGCCTGTACAAGGACCTCCATCCTGAGGTGGAATCGGTTCATTATCAGGCAATGCCGCAGCCGGACGAGTCTTTGGTGGACCTCGATCTCGAGCAGAGCATGTCCTTTGCCCAGAAGGCATCGTCCCTTGTGCTGGCCCTGCGCAAGAAGGTGGGAATCAATGTGCGCAAGCCTCTGGCCAAGGTGCTGGTCCCTGTAATCGACGACAAGGTGAAGGAACATATCGAGAGGGTGAAGGACATCTTCCTTACGGAGGTGAATGTGAAGCAGATAGAGTTCCTGCACGATACTACTGGAATCATCACCAAGAAGATCAAGCCTAATTTCAAGACCCTGGGCAAAATCTACGGCAAGCAGATGAAAGAGATTGCTGCCGCATTCCCCGGACTGAGCCAGGAGGAGATTGCCGCCATCGAGGGAAGTGAAAGCTATGTTCTGCATTTGCCGTCGGGCGATGTGACCCTCTCCAAGGTGGACTACGAAATCAGTTCCGAGGATATGCCGGGCTGGCTGGTTGCAAGCGAGGGGCAGCTTACCCTTGCACTCGACATTGTCCAGACCGACGAGCTTCTTCGCGAGGGTACGGCCCGCGAACTCATACACCCTGTCCAGAGCATACGCAAGGACTCCGGACTGGAGATTACAGACAGAATCAGCACCCGCATCTATGCTCAGGGCAAGGCCTATGAACAGATAGAGGGGGCGCTCAAAGAATACAAGGATTACATCTGCGCCCAGACTTTGAGTACGGATTTGGAACTGCTTCCTTTGGAGCAGGCTCCGCAGACGGCTGCAAAAGTTGATTGGGAAAAGGATGAAATCAGAATCACAGTTAATAAACATTAGATTATGGCAGAAGAATTAAAGAATCGTTATTCCGACGAGGAACTTCTCGAATTCAAGAAGATTATCGAGGATATGCTTGCCAAGGCAAAGGAGGAGTACAATACCTATCGTGAGCTGGCAAGAAGCGGTGGCGCCAACGACGTGGACGACACGTCTCCATCGTTCAAGACCGTGGAGGACGACGGCGCTTCACAGCGCTCAAAGGAAGAGGCTTCGCAGCTTGCCCAAAGGCAGTACAAGTTCATACAGAATCTCGAGGCGGCTCTCGTGCGCATTGAGAACAAGACCTACGGCATCTGCCGTGTTACCGGAAAGCTCATCCCTAAGGAGAGGCTGCGTCTTGTACCTCACGCAACGCTTACCGTCGAGGCCAAGGAAATGCTGGCAAAACAAGGCAAGAACTAGTTTATGAAACTTTCCAAAGGCTTCAGGCTCTTCTTGCTGGGCTTTGCCCTTGTTGCTTTGGACCAGTTGATAAAGGTGCTCGTCAAGACCAATATGAGTCTTGGCGAGGTCATTCCTGTCTTTGGCGACTGGTTCCGCCTCTGCTATGTGGAAAATGAGGGAATGGCCTTCGGAATGAAGTTCGGCGGCCAGATAGGGAAGTTCCTGCTCTCTCTCTTCCGCATTGTACTCTCGGCTTTCCTTGTCTGGTGGATAGGGAAGCTCAGCCGCCAGGACAGCCCCGCCGGCGTACTTGTGGGGCTCACCTTCATAACCGCAGGGGCCATAGGAAATATCATCGACTGCCTCTTCTACGGCATAATCTGGGACTACGCCCCATTTATGTTCGGAAGGGTTGTGGATATGTTTTCGGCCACCTTCTTCCCTCCTGTGTTCAATTTTGCCGATGCCTGCGTGACCTGTGGCGCATTCTATCTGCTAATTTTCCAGTGGAAGTTCTTTTCTTCGCTTGACAAGAAACAATGAAAGAAGTATTCCGATTCATTAAATTCGTATTGTTTTCGATCAGCGCGGGTGTCATCCAAATCGGGTCATTCGCGCTGTTCAACGAGTTGGGACACTGGTCCTACTGGCTGTCCTATCTTTGCGCCCTTGTGCTTTCCGTTCTCTGGAATTTCACGCTCAACCGCAAGTTTACCTTCAAGTCCACGGCCAATGTGCCTGTGGCCATGTTCAAGGTTTTTCTGTACTATTGTGCCTTTACCCCGCTCAGCACCCTGCTCGAGCATTTTCTCACAGGCAATCTCTGGTGGAACGAGTACATTGCAACCGGCATAAACATGCTGCTCAACCTCACCACCGAGTTCCTTTTCCAACGTTATGTGGTTTACGGCAAGTCCATCGACAGCGCCGTAAAATAAGCCTTTTCTGCCGATGAAGTTTGAACTGGAGTCCCAATACGCTCCATCGGGCGACCAGCCCCAGGCCATAAAGGAGCTTAGCGATGCCCTCTCGCAGGGGGTGGACAAGGTCTGCCTGCTCGGAGTCACAGGTTCGGGCAAGACCTTCACAATGGCCAACGTCATTCAGAATCTCCAGCGTCCAACTCTCATCCTCAGCCACAACAAGACCCTCGCCGCCCAGCTCTACGGCGAGTTCAAGGCCTTCTTCCCGCACAATGCCGTGGAGTATTTCGTCTCCTACTACGATTACTACCAGCCCGAGGCCTATATTCCCACTACCGATACCTACATCGAAAAGGACCTCTCCATCAACGAACAGATAGAGAAGCTGCGCCTGAGTGCGGCATCGGCCCTTCTGAGCGGCAGACGCGATGTGATTGTGATTTCATCCGTGAGCTGCCTCTACGGCATTGGCAATCCCGACGATTTCCACGAGCAGACCGTACACCTTCGCCGCGGCCAGCGCATGAGCCAGACCTCCCTCCTCTACAGGCTGGTCGATGCCCTCTATTCCCGCACCGAGGCCGATTTCAAACGCGGCAACTTTCGCAGCAAGGGCGACACCGTGGATGTCTTCCTGAGCGGGGCCGATGAAGCCGTGCGCATAATTTTCTTCGGCGACGAAATCGACTTGCTCTGCAGGATAGACCCTGTGAGCGGAGTCAAGCTCGAGGAACTGGACGAGGTTTACATCTACCCGGCGAACAATTTCGTTACCACCAAGGAACGTTCTGCGGCCGCCGTGAGCCATATCCAGGACGATTTGTACCAGCAGATAAACTATTTCGAGCAGCAGGACAAGCCCTTGGAAGCCAAGAGAATACAGCAGCGTGTGGAGAACGATTTGGAGATGATAAAGGAAATGGGCTATTGTCCGGGAATAGAGAACTACAGCCGCTATTTCGACGGCCGCTCCCCGGGCCAGAGGCCTTTCTGCCTCATAGACTATTTTCCCAAGGATTTCATCACTTTCATTGACGAGTCGCACGTGACCCTGCCCCAGGTTCACGCGATGTTCGGCGGCGACAGGGCCCGCAAGCTCACCCTCATCGAGTACGGTTTCCGTCTTCCCGCAGCGGCCGACAACCGCCCCCTCACCTTCGAGGAGTTCGAGAACATTACAGGCCAGACCGTGTATGTGAGCGCCACTCCGGCCGATTATGAGCTCGAAGCCAGTGACGGCTATGTGGTGGAACAGGTGGTGCGTCCTACCGGCCTGCTGGACCCTCCGATCGAGGTCCGTCCGCTCGAGACCCAGGTCGATGACCTGGTGGAGGAGGTGCGCAAGCGTTCGGAACTTGACGAGCGCTGCCTTGTGACCACACTCACCAAGCGTATGGCCGAGGAACTCGACCGCTATATGCGCAACATCGGTATCCGCTGCCGCTACATCCATTCCGACATAGATACCGCAGAGAGGGTGGAGATAATTGAAGACTTCAAGAATGGTCTTTTCGATGTTCTCATCGGCGTAAACCTCCTGCGCGAGGGTCTGGACCTCCCTTCGGTTTCGCTGGTGGCCATTCTCGATGCCGACAAGGAAGGCTTCCTGCGTACGGAAAGGGCCCTCACCCAGACTGCAGGCCGTGCTGCCCGCAACGTGAACGGACTGGTGATAATGTATGCCGACAAGGTGAGTCCTTCGATGGAGGCCACCATTCGCGAAACCAACCGCCGCAGGCAGAAGCAGATAGAGTACAACAAGTTACACCATATTGTGCCTCAGCAGATTCAGAGCAAACAGAACATCCTTGCCCGCGAACTCTCCGGCAAGGTGAGCGCTCCCAATTCTTATGACGATCCCCGCTATATCCCGAGTCCGAGCGAGTTGGGCAAGGGCAGGGTATCGGTCGGTCTGGGCCACGATTCACTGCGTGAGGAGGGTGCCGCCTTTGACAATGGCCGCATAAAGGCCGATTTGGCCGCGCTTCTGCAGGACCCTGTGATTAGGGCAATGTCGCGCAGCCAGGTGGAGAAGCTCATAGAAGAAGACCGCGAGCAGATGCACGCGGCCGCAAGTGAGCTGGATTTCAACAAGGCCGCACATTTCAGAGACGAAATGTGGGCCTTGCAGCAATATCTTAAAGTCTGGAAGGACTAAGCCTTGAGCAGTTCCTCGCTTCTTGAAATGAAATCGGCCAGAGCCTTGCCTTTGAGAAGGCCGTTGGAAAGCAGGGCCAGATCCACTACCTGATGAAGCAGCTCAGCGGTGTTTTCCCTGTCGGCCCATATTTTGGCAATGAGGCTGTTCTCCATATTCACCTTCACAGTGTACATCTGAGGCAGGCTGCCGTAGAAGTTCATTCCTCCGCCCACTGACGACATTTCGCGGTAGCGGCGCATGAATTCCTGCTGGGTGATGAGCACCGGAGCTTCGTTTTCTCCGAGATTGGCGGCTTCCACATCCCATTCCGGGCCTGCAGGAAGGGCGGCCTTGAAGAGCTCGCTGAGTATCTTCTTGTCGTCGTCGCTCATTTCGGGCTTGATTTCCTCTTCTGCCGGGATGAGCCTTGAAGGGGAGTCGGAGTCCACGCGGGCAAAGCGGCAGTCCTGGATTTTCTGCTCAAGCAGGCCTACGAAGTGGCTGTCGAGCTCGCAGTCCATAAGAAGCACATTGTAGCCAAGCTCGCGGCAGGCCTTGATGGAGCTGTACTGCTCCTCGGTATTTGTGGCATAGAGGAAGACAAGCTTCTTGTCCTTGTCTTTCTGTTTCTCCTCTATGGAGGCCTTGTATTCGTCTATGCTGTAGTATTTTCCTTCGGTGTCCTTGAGCAGGGCGAACTTGAGTGCCCTCTCGCAGAATTTCTCGTCGGAGAGCATTCCGTACTCGATGAAGAGCTTGATGTTGTCCCACTTCTGCTCATAGGTCTCGCGCTCGGAGTTGAAGATGTCTTCCAGCCTGTCGGCCACCTTCTTTGTGATGTAGGTGCTGATTTTCTTCACGTTGGCATCGGACTGCAGATAGCTGCGGCTAACATTGAGCGGAATGTCCGGGGAGTCTATGACGCCGTGCAGAAGGGTGAGGAAGTCCGGCACAATGTTGTCCACGTGCTCGGTTACGAACATCTGGTTGCAGTAGAGCTGGATTTTGTTCTTGTCTATTGCCATCCTCTCCTTGATCTTAGGGAAGTAGAGCACGCCCGTGAGGGTGAAAGGATAGTCCACATTGAGGTGGATGTAGAACATAGGGTCCTCTTCCATAGGGTAGAGGGCGTGGTAGAAGTTCATATAGTCCTCTTCCTTGAGCTCTGAAGGAGCCTTGGTCCAGATAGGTTCAATGTTGTTGATCACATTGTCTTCGTCGGTGTCCACGCTCTTGCCGTCTTTCCACTCGGTCTTTTTGCCGAAGACAACAGGAACAGGCATGAATTTGCAGTATTTGCCGAGTAGCTGCTCGATTCTGCTTTTGCTGGCGAATTCCTCGCTGTCGGAGTCGAGGTAGAGGGTAATGGTGGTACCGCGGTCTTCCTTCACGCACTCGTTCATCTCGAACTCCGGAGAGCCGTCACAGCTCCAGAACACGGCCTTTTCGCCTTCGCGGCAGCTCAAGGACTCTATTGTGACCTTGCTGCTCACCATAAAGGCGGAGTAGAAGCCAAGTCCGAAGTGGCCGATTATGCCGTTTGCCTGGTCTTTGTATTTCTCCAGAAACTCTCCTGCAGATGAGAAGGCAATCTGGTTGATGTATTTCTCAACCTCTTCGGCGTTCATGCCGATTCCCCTGTCTATGATTTTGAGGGTTTTGGCCTTTTCGTCGAGTTCCACTCTCACTTTGAGTTCGCCCAGATCTCCCTTCCATTCGCCTGTGCCGGCAAGGGTCTGGAGTTTGCGTGTGGCATCAACTGCGTTGGCCACGAGTTCACGCAGGAAAATCTCGTGGTCGCTGTACAGGAATTGTTTGATAACCGGAAATATATTCTCGGTTGTTACACCTATTTGTCCTTTCATATCGTATATAAATTAAATTGCGTTCTTTACGCTGGGTAAAAAACGCAATTTCCATTCCATTGACAAATTGTCAGAGACTATTTGTACAGGAAGCGCTTGATGCTCATTTTCGGTGTCTTGGCAAATGGCTCAAGCACGAGTTCGATTTTAGTAATTCTGCTGTATGCAGGAAGTTTTTTGTTCGCTGCTGCAAGAATGTTTTCCGGAATTTCGCTCACGGCCTCATCGTCGAGTCCGGCTTTCTTAATGCCGTCCTGGTCGAGGTAAACGAGACCTACAATTTTGCCGGCGCGGTCCACTACCACCGACTCTGTAACATAAGGCTGGGCGTTGATGATGGCCTCCAGCTCTTCAGGGTAGATGTTCTGTCCGTTGGCGGAGAGAATCATGCTCTTTGAGCGGCCTTTGATGAAGATGTTGCCCTGTTTGTCTATTACTCCGAGGTCGCCGGTCTTGAGGAAGCCGTCTTCGGTGAAGGCTGCAGCGGTGGCCTCTTCGTTCTTGTAGTATCCGATGCAGATGTTCTCGCCCTTTGCCTGGATTTCGCCGGCTATCTTTTCAGAATCGGCCGAGTCGATTCTTACCTGGGCGCAGTCAACTTTCTTTCCGCAGGAACCCACTGCATATTTGTCCCAGGCTTCGTATGCCAGCAGAGGTGCGGCTTCGGTCATGCCGTAGCCTACCGTGTAGTGCAGGCCGATCTTGTGGAAGCATTTCTCGACCTCAGGATTGAGGGCGGCTCCACCCATTATATACATCTGTACGTTTCCGCCGAAGGCTGTGTCCAGGGAGCTGCGTACTTTGTTGAAGACAACTTTGTTGAGAAGCGGAATGTGGCTGAGTACCTTGATTGCCGGCTTGCTGATTGCCGGTTTCACGCTGGACTTGTAGATTTTCTCCATCACGAGCGGAACGGTGAGCACCAGATATGGCTTCACTCTCTTCATCGCCTTGAGAAGGAGCGACGGGGCAGGGGATTTGCCCAGGAAGTAAACGCACACACCGCCGGTGATAGGGTAGAGGAATTCGAATACCAGGCCGTAGATATGTGCCATTGGCAGCATTGAAACTATGGTGTCGCCTTTGTGGCAAGGGATGTGGGAGTGGGCGAACTCTACCGATGCGCTTATGTTGCGGTACGAGAGCATTACTCCCTTAGGTGCGCTGGTGGTTCCGGAGGTGTAGTTGATTACGGCGAGGGAGTCGAGGTCATCGTTGTTTACGCGGAAGGCGACATCGGCCTTGCCGAAGCCCTGAGGGTATTTCTCTTCGAAGGCCTTGTCCAGATTCTCGTAGAGGCTCTGCAGTTCGGCATCGCGGCTGAAGAGGAGGCTGAAGTCGTCGGTGTTGAAGGCTGCCTTGATCTGCGGCATAAGTTCCGGCTGGAGCTTGTCCCAGATTTCGCGGTCGGTGAAGAGGATGAGGCTGTCGGAGTGGTCAACGAGCTTGTTCACGGAATCCGGGTGAAAATCGGCCAGAATAGGGACGATTACGGTGCCGTAAGTTGTGACTGAGAGGAAGGCCGTGGCCCAGCGGTTGGTGTTCTTGGCGCAGATTGCAATCTTGTCGCCTTTCTTGAGCCCTGCCTGGTCGAAGAACAGGTGGAATCTGGCAATGTGGCGAGCCAGATCCCCGAATGTTAGTTCTTCTCCCTGGAAAAAGCAGAGTGCCTTGCTGTCCCAGTTGTTTTGAATAGTATCTTTTAATAGGTTCAAGTAATTCTGTTTAACCATAATGTTTGTTTTTTAGTATTGTTTAAACATTTTAACCAAGCAAAGATAATTGTCTTGTTTCAATTACGGCATTTTTTACTCATCTTTGTGGTGAAAACAATTATGAAGTGGTGAAATGAGAAAACCGATTGTTGCAATAGTATATGATTTCGACGGGACCCTTTCTCCCGGCAATATGCAGGAGTTCGGCTTCATTCAGGCTGTGGGCTCCACTCCGGAGGTCTTCTGGACAATGAGTGACAACATAGCCAAGGGGCAGGACGCGTCCAATGTGCTGGCCTACATGAAGCTGATGTACGACGAAGCCAGAGCCAAGGGCATTCATCTGCGCCAGGAGTCTTTCCGCGCCTTCGGCAAGGACGTGCAGCTTTTCGATGGTGTGAAGGAGTGGTTTGCTCTTGTGAACGCCTATGGCCGCAGCCAGGGAGTAAAGGTGGAGCATTACATCAACTCCAGCGGACTCAAGGAGATTGTGGAGGGCACCTGCATAGCAGGGGAGTTCAAGCACATCTTTGCCGGTTCTTTCATTTACGATGCCGACGGCGAGGCCGAGTGGCCGGGCATTGCGGTCGATTCCACCAACAAGACCCAGTTCCTTTTCAAGATAAACAAGGGAATATTCAGCGCCCGCGACAACAAGAAACTCAACTCTTCCATTGCAGAGGATAAGAAGAGGGTGCCTTTCCCGAATATGATCTATTTCGGCGACGGGGAAACCGACGTGCCTTGCATGAAAATCGTGGGCATGTTCGGCGGCCATCCTGTGGCCGTGTACCAGGAGGGCAATGAGGCCAAGAAACGCCTTGCCGCCAAACTGAAAAGGCAGGGCCGCGTAAAATACACAGTCCCTGCCAATTATACAGCTTCTTCTCCTGCTTTCAAGCTGGTTTGTGCCATCATCGACAAAATCAAGGCCGATACGGCTCTGCAGGAGTTCGAGAAATAGCTAATCCACAAATATCCGTATTTTTGCGGGACGTCCTTTTGATAAATATTAACTTCAAATACACTAATGAATTACAAGATTACAGCATCGGTTCTGGCACTGGCATCCTGTCTGTTGTGCGGCGCCCAGAGCCAGCCCTCTATGAGTGAGTGGCACGACCTCGAGGTCAACGAAGTAAAGCGCGTTCCGGTACACAGCTCTTTTTTCGATTTCGAAAACGAAGAACTGGCCCTCAAGGGGGACAAGAGTGCATCGTCCCGCTATATCAGCCTGGAGGGCGACTGGAAGTTTAATTGGGTGAGCGATGCCGACAAGCGTCCGGAGGATTTCTTCCTTCAGGATTACCCCGATTCCCTCTGGTCCACAATGCCCATCCCGGGAATGTGGGAGCTCAACGGCTATGGCGACCCCGAATATCTGAACATTGGCTTTGCCTGGAGGGGCCATTTCGAGAACAATCCTCCTTTTGTTCCTGTAAAAGACAATCATGTAGGAACTTACCGCGGTGTAGTGGAAATCCCGGACGAATGGATTGGCGACCGTATAGTCGTTCATTTCGGTTCGGTGACCTCCTGTATCTACCTCTATGTGAACGGCCAGTTTGCCGGTTATGCGGAGGACAGCAAATGTGCTGCGGAGTTCGATATTACAGAATATGTCCACAACGGCCGCAATCAGCTGGCTTTTCAGATTTTCCGCTGGTGTGACGGCTCCTACAGCGAGGACCAGGATTTCTGGCGCTTGAGCGGTATTGCCCGCGACTGTTACATTTATCGCAACAATGCCTCTTGCCATTTGAGTGATTTCCGCGTAATTGCCGATCTGGAAGACGACTACCGCAACGGTGTGCTCTATCTCAAGACCTGGCACGAGGGCGAATGCCAGACTGTCTATACTCTCTGCGAGGGGGAGCGTGTTGTGTCCCGCGCTGCAAGCCGCGGCGAAGATGTATGCATGAGGGTGAAACATGTGAAAAGCTGGTCGGCCGAGACCCCTCATCTTTACACTTTGCTCGCCAGCACCTACGACCCAAAGGGCAATCTGGTGGGCGCAACTTCGATAAAGGTGGGCTTCAAGAAGATTGAAATAATCAACAGCCAGCTGCTGGTGAACGGCAAGCCTGTGCTCATCAAGGGTGCCAACCGTCACGAGATGGACCCGGACGGCGGCTATGTCGTGTCGCGCGAGCGTATGGTTCAGGACATCACCCTGATGAAGCAGTTCAATATCAATGCAGTGCGCACCAGCCACTATCCTGACGACCCTCTCTGGTACGAGCTCTGCGACGAGTATGGCCTCTATGTTTGTGCCGAGGCCAACCAGGAGTCCCACGGTTTCGGTTACGGGGACGATTCTCCGGCAAAACTGCCTATGTTCCAGACCCAGTTCATGCAGCGCAATGTGCATAATCTGAGCGTGAACTTCAACCATCCGAGCATAATCATGTGGTCTATGGGCAACGAGACCTGCGATGGTCCCAACTTCGAGAATATCTTCAAGTGGATCAAGAGCCAGGATAGTTCCCGCCCTGTTCATTGGGAAAGGGCCGTGCTCGGCGTGAATACCGAAATCTACTGCCCGATGTACCTGCCTCACCGTCTGTGCGAGGAGTATGCCCTCAGCACCGAGACTGAGCACAGCAAACCTCTCATCCAGTGTGAGTACAACCATAGCATGGGCAATTCCGGCGGCGGTCTCTGGGAGTATTGGGAGCTTGTCCGCAAATATCCTAAATACCAGGGCGGTTTTATCTGGGACTTCGTGGACCAGGGCCTCAGAGGCAAGGGCCGCAACGGTGTGGAAATATACACTTACGGTGGAGATTACAACGACTACGACCCTTCCGACAACAACTTCAATTGCAATGGTCTTGTGAGCCCGGACCGCGTGCCTAATCCTCATATGTACGAGGCCGGCTTCTGCTATCAGAACATCTGGACCGAGCTCAAGGATACTCTCAAGGGTGCAGTCAATGTTTATAACGAGTATTTCTTCCGGGATCTGAGCAATTTTGCTCTCGACTGGACCATTCTCTGCGACGGAACACCTGTCCTCAAGGGCAGTGTCGATACTTTGAACGTTCAGCCATCGTCCCGTGCCGATATTGTTCTCGGCTACAATTCCGCTCTTCTGCCGGCTTCCGGCGAGCTCCTGCTCAACGTGGACTATCGTCTCAAGCAGGCTGAGCCTCTGCTCGATGCCGGTAGCGTTCTGGCAAAGCAGCAGTTCTGCCTCAGGGAGGCCGCTTTCGCTCTTGAGGAGCACAGTGTCAAGGGAATCGTCAACATCAAGCGCAACTCCCATGAGCTCAGGATAAAAGGCAAGAAGTTCGAAATCGATTTCTCCAAGGAGGACGGTTTCATCAACCGCTGGGAGGCCAACGGCAAGCTTGTCCTGGACGATGGCAGCGGCAACGAGACTGCTCTTGAGCCTCTGCTCAAGCCGGCTTTCTTCCGCGCTCCTACCGACAACGACCTTGGCAGCCGCTATGCCGCTGAAGCTGCCGTATGGCGCAATCCTCAGCTCAAGCTCGAGGGCCTGGATGCCAAGAGGGGCAAGGGCCGCACAGTGGTCGATGCCATCTACAGCCTGCCTGAATGCGGCGGTGCCGTGCTCAGCCTCACCTACACCATCTACGCCGACGGCTGCATGGATATCGAGCAGAAGTTCCTGGCCGATTCCCTCGAGATCTGCCCTGACCTGCTGCGTTTCGGTCTCAATGTCAAGGTTCCGGCCGATATGGACCTTTCGAGCTATTACGGCCGCGGTCCTGTGGAGAACTATGCCGACCGCAAACTCTCCCAGAGAATCGGCCTGTACAAGCAGACTGCCGATGAACAGTTCTACCCTTACATCCGCCCTCAGGAGACTGGCAACAAGTGCGATGTGCGCTGGTGGAAGCAACTCAAGGCCGATGGCTGCGGACTTTCCATAGTTTCAGACAGTCCTTTCTGTGCCAAGGCGCTGCGCTACAGCCAGGAATCTTTGGACGAAGGCGGGCTGGAGAAGGGACAGAGGCACTCTCCGGAAGTGGAGCAGAGTCCTTGCGTGCACCTCTCGCTCGATGCCGTACAGGCAGGAGTTGGCGGTGTTGACAGCTGGAGCCTTGAGGCCAAGCCTCTGGAACAGTACCGTATCCCTTACCAGAATTACGAATTCCGTATTCGCCTCATACCTAATATGGAAATCAAGAAATAGTGTTGTGTTTGCATAAAAAATCCGTGGGCAAAGTTCTTCTTTACCCACGGATTTTTTTGGATTTGAAAAAGCTTAATTGAACACCGGCACGAACGGCAGGGCGGCGAAGGTATATTCGTGTTTGCCCTGGAGCCAGTTGTCGAACCACTTGCTGTAAACGCTGAAATCAGGCGTATTGTTGCTGAACATTTCTGAAAGTTGATCGATCAGCGATTTCTCTGCCGGGTACTCTACGATATTCCAGTTGCTGATTTGCGGATCGCCGGCTGCCAAAGCTGCATAGCGCAGGGCATCGTCCAGAGTTCCGAGCTCGTCCACAAGCCCGATTTTAAGGGCATCGGCCCCGGTCCAGACACGGCCTTGGGCAATTTCGTCCACCTCGGCCGGAGTCATATCCCTGCCATTTGCCACAATTGCGAGGAATTTGGTGTAGATGCTCTCGATACTGCGCTGGATATAAGCAAGTTCCTCGGAGCTGAGAGGGCGGTTGAGCGAGTACATGTCGGCGTGCTTGTTGGAAGAAACGGTCTCCACGCCGATGTGAAGTTTGTCCTTGTACAGCGAGCTCAGGTCGGGAATCATGCCGAAAACACCGATGGAGCCGGTGAGGGTGGTGGCATTGGCGTATATTTTATTCGCGCCGCTGGAAATCCAGTATCCGCCCGATGCCGCATAGTCGCCGAACGATGCAATCACCGGCTTCACCTCGCACAGAAGGTCGAGTTCGTTGCGGATCTTTTCCGATGCAACCACGCTGCCGCCCGGAGAGTTGACTCTGAGCACCACGGCCTTGACTGTGCTGTCGCGGCGCAGGTCCTCGAAAATGCTGGCAAAACGGTCTCCGTCCAGATTCTGGGGATCGTAGCCGTCAACCACCTGACCGTTGGCATAGACAATGGCCAAACGCTTGCTGCTGCGGAAGTTGTTGCGCGATTTTGAATCGGCGTAATCGGCAAAAGGAATCATCGAAACCTGCGAGAAATCTTCCACCTGGGCAAGAACGGCGAGCTTGTTTTCGAGAGCGTTGCGGTCGAGCAGTTCGTCCACCAGACCGTACTCTACGAAGTCCACAGGCATGCAGAGCCTGAGATTGTCGATGGCAAAATCCAAATCCTCCTTTTCTAGGCCGCGGCTGCCGGCAATTTCAGCAGCCATAGTCTCCCACATGGAATCTACCATTTCCTGGTTCTGCTGCCTGTTTTCGGCACTGGACGATGAACGAATGTACATTTCTCCGGCCGATTTGTACTTGCCGTGGCGGATGAGCTGAACCTTGATGCCCAGACGCTCAAGGGCATCGCCCAGGAAGATAAGCTGGGTGCTCACGCCGGTAAAAAGCGGATTGCCGCCCTGATAGGAAGACATATAGACTTTGTCGGCCGCGCTGGCAAGATAAAGGGTGCCGGTAGTAGGGTTCTCCATATATGCCACGATTGCCTTGCCGCTGCTGCGGAAAGCTTCCAGAGCGCGTCTGAGCTCCTGAATGTTGCCTATGCCGATGCTGGCGCCGTCGGTCTTGAGATAAAGGCATTTCACACCCGGGTCCATGGCCGCAATTGCCAAAGCCTCAGTTACTTTCCTTATTCCTATGGTGGTACGGGAGCTCTCGTTGATATTCAAATTTGCGCTTCCCTGCTCGGCTATGGTGAGCTTGGACAAATCCAGCTTGAGCACTCCGGAAGATGGAATCGGCGCCGACTGTGGACTTAGGGCCGAAGACAGGAAGGTGCTCCAGATGAAGATTCCGAGAAGATTTACAATGAGAATGCCGCAGATGACTGCAAGCAAGGTTTTCCAAAAATTCTTCATAATAATTATATGTTAACGCCGCAAAAATACTAAATTTGTAGGATTTTATTTAATAGTATGGCACAAAAACCCTCAATTCCGAAAGGAACCCGTGATTTCTCTCAGCAGGAAATGGCTGAGAGGAACTACATATTCGACACCATCCGTTCAGTATTCCGCAAATTCGGCTATTCGCAGATAGAAACCCCCGCAATGGAGAATCTCTCCACCTTGCTGGGAAAATATGGCGACGAAGGCGACAAACTCCTTTTCCGCATCCTCAATTCGGGCGATGCTTTCGCCAATGTGGATATGGACAAGCCTCTTGCTCCGCAGGTGTGCGAGAAAGGATTGCGCTACGACCTTACCGTGCCTTTCGCCCGCTATGTCGTTCAGCATCAGAATGAAATATCCTTTCCTTTCAAGCGCTTCCAGATCCAGCCGGTCTGGAGGGCCGACCGTCCGCAGAAGGGCCGCTATCGCGAGTTCTACCAGTGCGACGTGGACGTTATCGGCTCGCGCAGCCAGCTTTGCGAACTCGAGCTCGTGCAGATTGCCGATGAGGTCTTCAATAAACTGGGTATCAATGTGATAATCAAAATCAACAACCGCAAGGTGCTCAGCGGCCTTGCCGAAGTCTGCGGCGCTCCCGACAAAATTATCGACATCACAGTCGCCATAGACAAGCTCGACAAAATCGGCCTCGATGCCGTGAAAGCCGAGCTCAAGGAAAAGGGTCTCGGGGACCATGCCATCGCCATTCTCGAGCCTGTGCTCTGCCTTCAGGGCAGCAACGAAGAGCGTCTGCAGGCAATGCGCACAATTCTCGCCGGCAGCGAATCGGGCCAGAAAGGACTGGACGAGCTGGAGCAGTTGCTCGGCTATATAGCTGCAGCCGGGATAGGGAATCGTGTGGAACTCGACCTCTCCCTTGCCCGCGGACTCAACTACTACACCGGAGCCATTTTCGAAATCAAGGCAGCCGATTACAGCATAGGCAGTATAAGCGGTGGCGGCCGATACGATAATCTTACCGGTATCTTCGGACTGCCCGACATGTCCGGAGTTGGCATCAGTTTCGGGGCCGACCGTATCTACGATGTGCTCAAGGCGCTGGACAAATTCCCCCAGAGCCTGGGAAGCAGCACCACTCTGCTTTTTGCCAATATGGGACAGGCCGAATGTGCCTATATCCTTCCGGTAAGCATTGCCCTGCGTGAGAAGGGTTTGAGCGTGGAAATTTATCCCGATTCAAGCAAACTCAAGAAGCAGTTCGATTACGCCGACCGCAAGCACATCCCTTTCCTTTCTATCTGCGGACAGAGCGAAATCGACAGCGCCACCATACAGATAAAAGATCTTCAGAGCGGAGAGCAAAGAAGTTTCGGAAAGGACGAATTGCAGGAAATGCTTGATTTTGTATGCAGGATTTCGTAAAGGCACAAGGCTCCCTGGAAGATCTCAGGGCCGAATTGGATGTGATAGACCGTGAACTTGCGCTGCTTTTCGAGAAGCGTATGCACCTTTGCGGAAGAATAGGCCTGGCCAAACAGACCCTCGGAGCAGAAGTGCTCGATTCAAAGCGCGAGGCCGAGGTGAAAAGGAGCCGCAGTCTTCACATTCAGGACCTTGCGCTGCTGCCTTACTGGAACGAATTGCTGGATTGTTTAATGAAAATATCAAAGGAATATCAATGGACTTTAAGAGAAGACTCCCTATCCCAAAAGAAGTAAAGGAACTCTATCCGCTTTCGGAGAAGGGCGCAAAGAGAAGAGAATATTTCATAAAATCCATCACAGACATTCTCAGCGGACGCGACGACCGTCTGCTGGTGCTTGTGGGCCCTTGCTCGGCCGACCGCGAAGATGCCATAATGGAGTATCTCCACAGGCTTACCGGCCTGGCAGAGGAGGTGAAAGACAGGATTTTCATCGTTCCGCGCCTTTACACCAGCAAACCGCGTTCAAAGGGTAATGCCTACAAGGGAATGCTGCACAGGCCTGATTTGGAGTCTGAATCGGACGATATCTTTAAAGGCTTGCTGGCCATTCGCAACATCCACCAGAAGGCCCTTGAGGAAACAGGTTTCGGCTGCGTGGACGAGATGCTCTATCCCGATACCTACCGTTTTCTTTCGGATCTTCTCTGTTATGTTTCCATTGGTGCGCGCTCGTCTGACAATCAGCAGCATAAGCTGATCGCCAGCGGTCTTGACATTCCGGTGGGAATCAAGAATGCGATGAACGGCGACATCAAATCCCTCATGCAGACCATAGGCACCGCCCAGAACAGCCACACCTTCATCTACCGCAACTGGGAGGTGGAAAGCCAGGGCAATCCTTTTGCCCACGGCATCCTGCGCGGCTATGTGGATAATGAAGGGAAAAGCCACTCCAATGTGGAGCCCGATAGTCTCATCCGCATCTGTCATCTTTATGAGGAAAGCGCTTTGCAGAATCCGGCTTTGATTGTGGACTGCAACCACTCCAATTCAGGCAAGGACTACCTCAAGCAGATCGACATCGCCCGCAGCATTATGGATTGCAGGAAAAAAGACAGTGCTGCCGGCAATGTAGTAAAGGGACTGATGATTGAGTCGTACCTCGAAGACGGCAACCAGTGCGAGACTGGCGGGGTATTCGGCAAATCCATCACAGACCCGTGCCTGGGCTGGGACAAAACCCGCGCCCTCCTTTTGGAACTCGCAGAAAAGTAAAGGCTCAGGAGTAAAACCCTGTTTGTATTGCGAGGCGGCCAGGCTCATGGCTTTCAGGCGGATGCGCGCTGCGGCTTGTCCTGCGAAGTCGGTGATGGCCGGGAACTCGCTACGCTCAAACACCCCGGCCATTGTTCCACCTCCTTCTGGTCCAAGCTGCGCTCGCGGATGGACGCCTTGCGTCCATTGCTCGCGCAGTTCCCTTGCTCTGCAAGCCTTCCAGCCACGACCCTGCCCGTCTCGCATGACATATTTTCATCATCAGCGTTCTCCACCATTATTTTAGATGGCGGGACTTGAGCAGAGTTGTAGCTACGGGAC
>CAMGFA010000009.1 GCA_946055165.1 uncultured Bacteroidales bacterium | reverse complement strand
GGAAGGAAGGGGCCCACAAGCGAAGCGAAGTGGGAAGGAGTCTCTGAAGGCAAGGCCCCTCAAGAGCGCGCAGAAAGATGAGGAGAACGCTGACTTGCAGCGCAATGGATGCATTGCAGAACTTTTACAGAACTGAGTTGCTGGAACAAGGTGCCATTTTAGCGAAAATAGGGCCTTTTATCGCTATTTTGACTGAAAATACTTCATTTTGGCGAAAATAGGGCCTTTTATCGCTATTTTGACTAAAATTACTTCATTTTAGCGAAAGCCACGAGCCTGACTGATCCTTGGTGGCAGCTGCGGTGCGGAGCTGTGGTGCGGAGTTGCGGTGCGGAGCTGCGGTGCGGAGTTGCGGTGCGGAGCTGCGGTGCGGAGTAGGTGTTATACCTAAATTGGTAAGGCTCGCATCACTGCGAGCCTTATCGATTAGTTAGTAGTGTATACCTATTAAGAAGGTTAATTATTGTTTGGTTAGAATTCTTACATTTCTGTAAGTCGAGTTGTTTATCATTTCCGGACACAAAGATACTCCAATTTTTTATATCCGCAAAATTTTTAATGAAAATTTGTGTGAAATATTTTTGAGTTATTTAAAAATTTTAATAACCAAGAATTGTTTGCTCATTTCGGCGTAAAACGGCGGGGGATTCAGTCTTCTTTGAGAAGTTCGGGGCGCAGGAGGCGGGTTCTTTCCAGGGCCTGCTCGTCCTGCCATTTCTGGATGAGCTTAGGGTTTCCGCTCAGTAATACTTCGGGTACGGACCACCCATTGAATTCGGCAGGGCGGGTATAGACCGGAGCGGAAAGCAGATTGTCCTGAAAGGAATCGCTGAGCGCGGAAGTCTCGTCGGTGAGGGCACCGGGGATGAGTCTCACGATCGCATCGGCCAAAATGGCGGCAGGCAGCTCCCCGCCGCTGAGCACATAGTCGCCAACGGAGATCTCCCTTGTAAGCAGATGCTCCCGCACGCGGTGGTCAACACCCTTGTAGTGACCGCAGAGCAGGATGATATTCTCCTTGAGCGAGAGCTCGTTGGCAATGCCCTGGTTCAGCCTTTCGCCGTCGGGGGAGAGGAAGATGACTTCGTCGTAGTCGCGCTCAGCCTTGAGTTCCTGAATCATGTTGAAGATGGGCTCGATTCTCATAACCATTCCGGCATCGCCCCCGTAGGAGTAGTCGTCCACGTTCTGGCGCGGTCCGATGCCATATTTTCTGAGATTGTGAATGTGAATGTCTACCAGGCCTTTATTGCGGGCGCGGCCCACGATGCTGTAGCTGAGAGGGCTGTCGAGAAGTTCCGGAACAACGGTGAGAATATCTATACGCATATCATTAGTGTTTGAGACTGCAAAAATACCAAAAAATATTACTATATTTGTCCGATTTTCTTTAAACCCTATTGTTTATGAGCAGTGAACTTGAAAAATTCAGCCTGGAGGAATTGACACTCGAATTGAAGCGCCTCGGAACCCTCGAAGACCGTATGTCTTACAGTAAGGATGTGGAAGCCATCAAGTCGGCATTTTACCGCCTGTTGGCCAAGCAGAAGGCAGATGCCGGAGCAGCAGGCGAAGCGGTGTCGGACAAATTTACCCTTCTTGAAGAAGAATTCAAGGCGGTTTACGGTGATTTCAAACGTGAAAAAGCCGAATTCAATAAGGAACAGGAGCAGCAAAGACTCGAGAACCTTCATAAGAAAACAGCTCTCATTCAGGAACTCAAGGACCTGGTTGACAATCTGAACGATGTCCAGGCGGCTTTCCCTGCCCTTAGGGACATTCAGGCCCGCTGGCGCGAAATCGGTCAGGTGCCGGCAAGCGACTACCGCAATGTGAACGATACCTACCAGTATCTGGTGGAAAGGTTCTACGATATGGTGCAGATAAACCACGACCTCAGGGATCTGGATTTCAAAAAGAATCTCGAAGCCAAGGAGGAACTCTGCGCCCAGGCCGAGCAGCTTGCCCAGAGCGAAGATGTGCTCTCTGCCTTCAATACCCTTCAGAGACTGCATGAGCAGTGGAAGGAGATTGGCCCGGTGGCAAAAGAGTACAGGGATAGTATCTGGGAGCGCTTCAAAGCCGCCACTTCACAGATAAACAAAGCATATCAGGCCCATTTCGAGGAAATTAAGGCTGGCTTTGCCGCCAATCTCAAAGCCAAGGAGGCTCTGTGTGTGGAGGTAGAGGAAATCGCTGGAAAACAGGACATTGAAGATGCAGCCCAGTGGAACGCACTGTCCAAGCAGATAGAGCAGATCCAGCAGAAATGGAAAACGATAGGCTTCGCTTCCAGAAAGGACAACCAGAAGATTTACGACCGTTTCCGCGCTGCCTGCGACTGCTTCTATGCAAGAAAGAGGGATTATTTCCTCAATGTGAAGGGCGTTATGGACCAGAACATCCTCAAAAAGGAAGCCATCATTGCCCAGGCCGAGCAGCTCAAGACATCCACCGATTGGAAGAAGACCACCGACCAGTTCATAGCCCTGCAGAAGCAGTGGAAGGAGATTGGCGCCGTACCGCGCAAGAAGAGCGAGCAGCTCTGGAAGCGCTTCCGCGCCGCCTGCGACGAATTCTTCGCCAACCGCGATGCCAACGCCAAGCCGGAGAACGACTTCCACGGCAACCTCAAGGCCAAGAAGGCCCTGATTGCCGAGATAGAGGCTTATGTGCCGAAGGAAGGGGAGTCCCGCGAGGCCGCACAGGCAGAGTTCCTGCGCCGATACAGGGAAATCGGATTTGTGCCGTTCAAGGAGAAGGACAACATTGCCAAGGCTTTCAAGGAAGCCATGCAGCAGGCCTTCCCACCTGTGCTCGGACGCAACGAGCTCATCCGCAAATACAATGCTCTCCAGCAGGAAATTGTAACTTACGAAAACAACATCGGATTCTTCTCGAATTCCAAGAACAGTGAGCCGCTGATTGCGCAGATGCGTGAGAGGATTGCAAAGGCCAAGGAGGAACTTGTCAAGATTGAGGAGCAGATTCGAAGCGAGCAGTAATTTTCTATGGACAAAAATTCGGTAATCGGTTTTATTTTGATGGGACTTGTCCTTTTGGGCTTTTCCTTCTATCAGTCGAATCAACAAAAAAAACAAATTGAAATACAGCGTGAGCAGCGTGCAATAGCCCAGGCAAGGCAGGATTCTCTGGCCGCCCTTGAGGCTGCAGCTGCACCGCTCGAACTTGCAGACAAGGCGAGCCCCGCTGCCAAGGACGCTGTGCCCGAGCGCATCTACAAAGATGCCTCGCTCGATGCCCACAGCAAACTCGAAGGCAGTGTCCTGACTATCGAGAACGATCTTATCGAGCTGCAGGTCAACACAAAAGGTGCTCAGCTTTACAGCGCCAGGCTCAAGGATTACACCAATTACGGCGGTTCCGACCTCTACATCCTCAAGCCCGGACAGAACAGCTACAATGTGAGCGTTTATGTGGGCCAGTACATCCAGACAGAGAATTTTGTCTTCGACGTATTTTCGGCCGATCCGCAGCAGCTGGTGCTCAGGCTCCCTTGTGACAACGGCGGCTACATCGAGCAGCGCTACAGCCTTGAAGAAGGCTCCTACCTCCTGAACAGCGAACTTTCCTTCGTTGAGATGGACAACATCCCCCGCAATGTAAGTTCCGTGGATATGGACTTCAACACCATTATCCCGCGAATGGAGAAAGGCTACAAGAACGAAAGCCAGTATTCAAAGATAAACTACTACTTCTCAGGCGAAAAGAAGCACAATGAAATGGGACGCGGACGCAACGATTCCAAAAAGATCAGTTCCCGTCTCGAGTGGTTCGCCTTCCAGCAGCAGTTCTTCTCCATGATAGTCCGCGCTCCGAAGGATTTTGCCAGCGGCGACCTCAAGGTGGAGTTCCTGGGCGAGGAGAACAAGGAGCATAACCTTATGGCCTGCGAGGCCAAGATGAGGGTGGACCTCGACGGTGGCCGTGACAACCACATCCCGCTCGAGATTTACCTCGGCCCGAACCATTACAGCACCCTCAAATCCTTCGACCACAAATATGAGAAGGTAATCCCTCTGGGCGGCTGGCTGGTAGGCTGGTTCACGAAGTACTTCATTATCCCGATGTTCAACTTCCTGCACAAGTACATCGCCAACTTCGGACTCATCATCCTGATTATGACCATCATAATCAAGCTCGTGGTACTTCCTTTCACCTACAAGTCCTACTCATCATCGGCCAAGATGTCGGCACTCAAGCCATACATCGAGGAAATCAACAAGAAATATCCGAAGCAGGACGATGCCCTCAAGAAGCAGCAGGCCACCATGGACCTGTACAAGCGTGCGGGTGTGAGCACCCTCGGAGGCTGTCTGCCTACGCTGCTCACCTTCCCTATCCTCTGGGCGATGTTCCGCTTCTTCCCTGCATCCATCGAGCTCCGTCAGCAGTCCTTCCTCTGGGCCGAGGACTTGAGCGCATACGATTCCATTGTGGACTTCGGCTTCAGGATTCCTCTTCTGGGCGACCACTTGAGCCTCTTTGCCCTGCTTATGGCAGTTGTGATGCTGATTTACAGCAAAATCACCATGTCGCAGCAGCCGAATTCGGACGATCCGAGCGTGAAGTCGATGCAGTTTATGACCGTTTGGCTCATGCCTATAATGATGTTCTTCGTATGTAACAACCTCTCTTCCGGATTGAGCTATTACTACCTTCTTTCTCAGCTCATTGCAATGGTGGAAATCTTCATCATCCGCAAGTTCTGCGTGAAACCGGAGAAAGTTGTTGCAAAGGTAGAGGCCAGCAAGGGCAAACCGCTTCCTAAGTCCAAGTGGCAGCAGCGTCTGGAAGAAGCCCAGAAAATTCAGGAACAGCAATTGAAACAGCAGAGAAGAAGATAAAATGCGTACACAGAGTTCATATTCATCGTCCGCCTCCCTTCTCAAGGGAAGTGCCCAGGATTGTTTCGGCTCAAGACTCGAGCTCCAGCTGGTTTTGCCCAACGAAAGCAAGGCCTGCCGACTTTGGAGCGACATCTGCAAGGAACTGTCGAGAATAGACAAGGTTTTCAATTCTGACAATCCTGCAAGTGAGGTCTCCGTTCTCAATGGCTCCAAAACGGAAATAGAGCCATCGGAGGAGCTGAAGGACGCTCTGAACCTGTGCGAAGCCTATCTGATCAAGACAAAAAAGATTTTCAACATAGACAAGGACGGAAAACTCGATTTCGGAGGCTTCATCAAGGGCTATGCAATGCAGAAGATTGCAAAGCTCATCCTCGCCGCAAAGGTGAAAGATGCCTTTGTGAACTTCGGAGGCTCCATTATCTGGGCCATAGGCAAGCAGCCGTACTGCCCCAACTGGTGCTTTACCCTCGAGAATCCTGAAACTGAAGATGAAATTGCCTTCTTCGAACTCGGAAACGAAGTCCTTGCAATCTCTCACGACGACTCAAGATATTGCTGCATAAGGGGTAAGGACCCTCTTGAATGCAAGATCCTGAGCCTGGCCTATCTTCAGGCCTCTCCGTCCCAGAGAATGGACATGGGATATAATTTCAAAGGAGTGGAACCTCAATACTTCGACCTTTGAGCATAGCAGAAAACATAAAGCAACTGAAGGAAACGCTGCCACAAGGAACCAGCCTTGTGGCAGTGTCCAAATTTCACCCCTCCACGGCTATTGCCGAGGCCTATGCCGCAGGGCAGAGGGTCTTTGCCGAGAGCCGTCCGCAGGAACTGCTCAAAAAAGTGCAGGAACTCCCGGAGTCGGACTATCCCGGACTTGAATGGCATTTCATAGGCCACCTCCAGACCAACAAGCTCAAGATGGTGCTCCCTTATGTGAGTCTGGTTCAATCGGTGGACTCCATCAGGCTCCTCGACGAAATACAGTCCTGGGCCGCAAAGAATTACCGCATTGTCGATGTGCTTCTGGAACTCCATGTGGCCATGGAAGACAGCAAGCAGGGCTTTTACGAGGAGGAAATCGTGGAGCTCCTCTTCAGGGCTCAGACCTACAAGAACATCCGTTTCCGCGGTCTCATGGCAATGGCGAGCAACACGGACGATTCTTCCATAGTGGAAGCCGATTTTGAAAGGGCCGATTCTCTTATGGCCTACCTTGTGGACCTCTTCCCCGAACTGGAGGATTTCAACCAGCTTTCCACGGGAATGTCGCATGATTGGCCTCTGGCCGTAAAACACGGCAGCACTATGGTTAGAATAGGAACTGCTATCTTTGGGGAGAGAGAATAGTTAAAGCATTATATATCAATAAAATAATTTCAGCAGGCCGAAAATTATCGAAGCCTGCTGAAATTTTTATGAAAAATTTTTCAAAAAATTAATAAAAAATTTTGCGAATTAAATAAAATATATTACCTTTGTACTCGGGTTGAGCAAGTGCTTGTTCTAAGCCATCAACCTATTGGTTATTAGTTTTAGTGTTATTAATTATGTGGTTAGTATGAGTTGTTGCCGTGAGGTCACAACTCATTTCTTTTTCCACAATCTGCTATTCCCAGATTAGCGACTCAATGCTCGATCCTGCAATTCCACAACTGATTACCTTTCCATTGCATTTGAAATGTACGGTCTGGTCCTTTGTGTTTTCATTTACAATAATTACGGCCGTGCTGCCGTCCGGATTGCGGAAGGCGAGGTAGTTCACACCTGTAGGTTTGTAGCCGCTTGTCTTGATTCTCACGGCTCCGGGCTTTATGACTTTGGAGGCGTGGGCCAGATTGTAGTAGTGGCTCTGGCGGGAGGCAACGGTGCCTCCGGAGGAATTGAGGGTCACTACTCCGAAGCAGGTGCTGCAGCCTCCCGGGCGGTAAGGACCGCGGTTCTCGTCCAGCATAAGGTTCCAGAGAGTTACTCCACGGCTGTAGTTGCTCATTGTCTGGATGAAGATGTCCCTGAAATCTATTATCAGGCAGGAGAGGAAGTTGTAGTTCCATGTGCCGATCGATGCCTCAGTGAAATAGATGTCCTTTTCAGGTGCGCTGTTGTGGATGCCTGCCAGAACGCTTGGAGAGCCGCCGTAGTTGTGCCAGGCCGAACCTGCCACATAGCGGGCTGCATCGGGGTCGTCGTAGATGTTGAGAGGATAGTTCTTCTGGCTGGCAATGCCGTCGTAGTTGTAGTTGTGGTCGAAAACCAGAATTTTGGTATCTATTCCGGCCTTTTCGAAGGCCGGTCCCAAAGCGTCCTTTATGAAGTCCTTCTGTTCCTGCCAGCTCATATACATGGACATGGAGTTGCCGCGGTTGAGGGGTTCGTTCTGTATGGTCATTGCATAGATGTCGAACCCTTCGGCCTTCATTGTCTGAATCCATTTTACAAAGTATTGTGCATAAGTTTCGTAGCATTCAAGCTTGAGGGTACCGTTGGTCCATTTGGCCGGGTTGGCGTCGGCAGATTTCTTCATCCATTTCGGAGCCGACCATGGCGATGCTATGAGCTTGAGCCCCGGATTGATTTCATATACTTCGTGAAGTATGGGGATGAGGTAGTCGCGGTCTTCCTTGTGGATGGCGAAATTCTCAAGACCCGGACTGTCGCACCAGGTGAATTCCTCGTCCACGCTGAAGTCCGATGCCCCTATGGAAATTCTTGCAAGGCTAAATCCCAGACCTTCTTCGGGGTCGAAAAGTTCCTTGAGCAGGGCAGTCCTCAGTTCGGGCTTCATCTTGAGCAGGTTGTAGCAGCTCGCGCCCGTGAGGGCAGCTCCGAAACCGTCGATTTCCTGATATTGCGTCTTGTCGTCGATTTCGGCAGCGTACGATGCCTGGCTGGGTTCGAGGAAAGACTGCAGTGGAATCTGCTTTTTCTCGAAAAGGGAACTCTGGTCGCCTGTGGTGATATATGCTGTAGCGTATTGCTGTTGAGGCTTTTCTTCCGGTTTGTTGTCCGGACCCGGCTGCGATTCGGCTTTGTTGCCGCAGGAAGCCAGGGCGAGAACGATGGCTAAAAGGGGAGTGATTGTGGACATATTCATAGACGTGAATTTTTGAAAAATCTTTTGCGCAAAGATAGAAATTATTTAATTTTGTGCGGTATGAATTTTAATCTTTGTAAGAAATTATTTGTCCTGTTTGCGATTTTTGCAGGGAGTGCCGCTTCGGCGACCGATATCCCTATGTCTATTGAGCAGAAATTGAATCTTTTGGACGAAACCATCGAGAAGGCGGGAGAATATGAACAGGCCCGCATTGCCCGTATCCGTTCCATAGAAGAGGAACTGAAGGACGACAGTATGGATGACGTGCTCCGCTACAGTCATTACGAGCAGCTCTATTCTGCCTATTGGGCATATCAGTACGATGCCTGCATCAATATTCTGGAGCAAATGGAGAGCCTCTGCCAGAAAATGGAAAAGCCTTCCCTGCTTGCGGATGTGCTTTTGAAAAAGGCTCTGCTTTTGTGCAAGTCCGGCCTTTTTATGGAGAGCCAGCAGATTGTGGACGAACAGATAGACACCCTTTCCCTCAACCGGAGCCAGCTGGTGGACTATTACAATTACTGCCTGTGCTTCTATATAGACTATGGGGAGTATCTGGAGAACAACGGCCTTGACAACGACCTCAGCCGGCTCAGGGAGTACTACGGACGCAAGCTCATGGAGCTGGGCAGCGAGAACGAGCAGCTTTTCGGGCAGATGTATGTCCGGCACTATATAGAGGACGGGGCTCTCGACAGGGCCGACAGCCTCAACCGCTGCCTCATCCGCACCTGTGTGCCATATTCCCACGACTATGCCATCAATTACTATTATCAGGCCGTAATCTGCGAAGAGAAGGACGATGTCTCCGGCCGCATAGACTGCCTGATAGAATCGTCCATATCGGATTTGCGCAATGCGGTAAAGGACAATGCTTCGCTCTGCTGTCTTGCCTTAGAACTCTTCGCGAGGGGAGACATTGCCCGGGCTTTCAAATATGTGCAGGTTTCTCTGGACGATGCCATCTTCTTCAATTCGCAGCTGCGTCCCTGGCAGGTTGGCCGAAGCCTACCTACCATAGAAAAGGCTTATCTGGAGAATGAGCAGAATCACAAGAAGGATATGCGCTCGATGCTCATTCTGGCCCTGTCCATATCTGTGCTGCTCTTTGCTTCCTTTGTGAGCCTTATGGTGGTGCTCCACAAGCAGAGGCTGGCCTTGTCCGAGGTGAAGCTGCTCAATGAAAGGGTGGCCGATTACAGCGCTTCGCTCGAGCAGTCGAACAATAAGCTGCAGCTGGCCTTGGCCGAGGCGGAGAAGTCGAACCGTGCAAAGGAGGAGGAACTTGCCCTTTTCCTGTCGATGTGCTCGTCTTACATAGGCAAGCTGAAGAAGTTCCTCAACCGCAGCGAGGTGGAGGCCGAACTGAAATTCTTTTATGACACTTTCGACGATGCCTTCCTCAAGATTTTCCCAAGCTTTATAGATGATTTCAATGCTCTTCTCAAGCCGGAAGGGCGTATTGTTCCACGCAGGGGAGAGCTGCTCACAACGGAATTGCGCATTTTTGCCCTCATCCGTCTGGGTATTACGCAGTCGTCCAATATTGCCTCGCTTTTGCGCTACAGTGTGAACACTATCTACAACTACAGGGCGCAGGTCAAGAATATGGCACTTTCCGACAGAGAGGACTTTGAGGAAAGAGTCAAAAATCTTGGAAATCCGCTTTAGAAAGCGTCCACTTTTTTCAAGTATAAAAATGCCTGTAAACATTTGATTTACAGGCATTTTCTTTGGATGTGCCTCCAACTTGTCCACTTCTTTTTTACGGACTGTAGCTTGAGTTTGTAAAATTATTAAATTTTAAATTTTTTTAACAACCAACCAATATTTTTTTATTAACATTAAAACCCAGTAAAATGAGAAAACAATTCCGTCTCATCGCTCTCATTCTTTTCTTTATGGGAGTCAACTGTGCCTTGGCATTTGGTCAACATACCGTGCGGGGCATTGTCAAGGATGCGGCTGGAGAGCCTGTAATTCAGGCCGGTGTTCTGGTTTCTGGAACTTCCCAGGGAACCATTACCGACTTCGAAGGTCTCTTCACGCTTGCCTGCCCGGCAGATGCTGTCCTTGAAGTTTCTTCAATCGGCTTTGTAACTCAGCTCGTTCCTGTGGACGGACGCACTGAGATTGAAGTCATCCTGCAACTCGACACCGAACTTCTCGACCAGGTTGTGGTAGTGGGTTACGGCGTTCAGAAAAAGAGCGTTGTTTCCGCATCCATCTCCAGTATCACAGAAGACGCGCTCAAGCATCAGTCCAATGCGCGCATCGATGCGGTTCTTCAGGGTATGACCTCCGGTGTTACCGTAACTCAGAGCTCAGGTGCTCCGGGTGCATCGTCCCAGGTCCGTGTCCGCGGTGTGGGTTCCATCCACGAATCGGCACCTCTCTATATTGTGGACGGTCTTGCCATTTCCGGTGGTATAGATTATATCAACCCTAATGACATCGAGCGTATTGAGGTGCTCAAGGATGCCGCTTCTGCAGCAGTTTACGGTGCCCGCGGTGCCAACGGCGTTATCCTCGTTACCACAAAGAAAGGTTCTGCCGGCGCAACGAAGGTTTCCTACGACTTCTCCTACGGTATCCAGAACCCTTGGCGCAAGCCTGCAGTTCTCAATGCCACGGAATATGCCATAATAATGAACGAGGCCGCCATCAACAACGGCTCTCTTCCTCTTTATGACGATCCTTACTCCTTACCGATTGGGTAGGTGCAGTATTCAATGCAAATGCTCCTGTCCAGAAGCACGACATCACCGTTTCCGGAGGTAACAAGGATCTTACCTACTCCGTGAGCGGCGGCTACTATTCAAGAGAAGGTATTATCGGAGGAAATTACGGTCTTTCCAACTACGACCGTTTCACCCTCAGGGAGTCCCTGCAAGCCAAGCTCTTCGACAAGAGCAGCGAGCGCAATTATTTCAATGCCGCAGACTTCTCGACCAGCGCTTCCTATGCCCATATCACTTCTACCGGCATCAGCGAGAACACCGAATATGGCTCCATCCTCGGATCGGCCCTTGGTATGTCCCCAATCGAGACTATCTATGCCGATGAGGCCACTGAGGAGCTCTACAAGACCCTCTATCCTGAAGGCTATCCTTATATAGTACGCGATGCCGACGGACGTGCCTTCACCATCGTGGACGGTGTGAAGTACAACGAGCAGAGCAACCCTATGGCAATGCTCAACCGTCCGGGTGCTGTCTATACAACCGACAAGTTCGTTGCAAACGCATCGGCCACTCTCCAGATTTGGGACAATCTCAAATTCAAGAGCAGCGTGGGTGTTGACCTCGCATTCTGGGGCAACCACTCCTACTCTACCCCTTACTTCCTCTCTTCCAAGAATTTCAAGTACGATACTGTCTCCAATACAACAGTTTACGACGATAAGGGCAACCCTTCCACGACCAGCAAGACAAACTACGGTTCTTCAGCTTCTCAGGAAATGAACCGCTCTCTGCTCTGGCAGGTGGAGAACGTGCTCACCTATGACAAGACCTTCGGCAAGCACAGCATCAACGTCCTGCTCGGACAGAGTGCCCTGCGTTCTTCTTCATCCAATGTGGGTGCATCGGCCAACGGTCTTATGTATGGCTACGACCCTTGGAAGATTTCCGTGAACAACACCCTCGGTCAGCAGAAAGACGGCGACCGCAACGGTTGGGGCAGCTGGAACTCCATCGTTTACAGCCTTGCTTCCTACTTCGCCCGTGTTTCCTACAATTACGACGAGCGCTATATGCTCGAGGCTACGCTACGCCGCGACGGTTCTTCCCGCTTCGGTATCAACAACAAATGGGGTAATTTCCCATCGGTTTCCGCAGCCTGGAACTTCCGCAACGAAGAGTTTATGTCTGCATTCAACAACCTGTCAATGGGTAAGCTCCGTGCCAGCTGGGGTGTCAATGGTAGCGATGCTATCGGTAACTTCACCTACGCTGTATATATGAGCTCCGGCAACAACTACGTGTTCGGTTCGGGAGCTGTCGGTTCCGAGAATGTCAGCATAGGTACCAAGCCTTCAGGTCTTGCCAATCCTAATGTGAGGTGGGAAGAGTCCATTCAGACCGACCTTGGTCTCGACCTCGGATTCTTTGCCAACAAGCTCACTTTCACCGTGGATTATTATATGAAGAAGACCTCCGGTATGCTTCTTTCCATGCCTGTTCCAGGTTACGCAGGTGACTCCGCTCCTACCGGAAACCTCGGTGATATGGTGAACTCCGGATATGAGTTCGACCTCAACTGGCGCAGCTCAGTAGGCGATTTCAACTACTATATCGGTGCAAATGCAACATATAACCGCAACGAACTCACCTATCTGGGCGACGATGCCACATCCCTTTACGGCTCAAGCCACAAGATTGGCCAGCTTACAAGAGGTGTTGTTGGTCTTCCGTTCCCTTATTTCTACGGATACCACGCTCTCGGCATCTTCCAGAATACGGAAGAAATCAATTCTTATGTAGGAAAGGATGGCAATCTCATTCAGCCGAATGCAGTTCCTGGTGATGTGAAGTACGAAGATATCAACGGTGACGGTGTCATCGATGCTGACAACGACCGTACCTACATCGGCAAGGGTATTCCGGACTGGACCTTCGGTATCAACTTCGGTTTCGAGTACAAGGGCTTTGATATGAGCGTTCTGCTCCAGGGCCAGCTCGGCGCACAGGCTTTCAACGTTACCCGCCGTACCGACCTCTACTATATCAACCTGCCTCGTACCATCCTCAACCGCTGGACCGGAGAGGGCAGCACCAATTCTGCTCCACGTTTCACTTGGGACGGCGGCAGCAACGAGAACTACCGCGTTTCCAACCTTTGGGTGGAAGATGCTTCCTTCCTCAGGGCACGTAATGTTCAGCTCGGCTACACTCTTCCTCAGGATCTTACCCGCAAGGCCGGAATCAGCCGTCTGCGCGTATATCTGCAGGCAGAGAACCTCTTCACTCTCACCCGTTACACAGGTTGCGATCCGGAAGTTACCGGCAGCAACTCAGGTTATGGAACGGAAGTCGGAATCGACCGCGGTGTTTATCCGCAGGCCCGTACTTTCTCCGTGGGACTCAATCTCAACTTCTAAAGAATTGAAAGTATGAAAAAGATCATATACCTTCTTTCAGCAGCGCTCTGTCTGAGCCTTTCGTCCTGCTCTACGGATTTCGTAACAGCAGTGCACAACTCTTCCGAGCCTATGGACGAGTACTTCATCAATGAAGACCGTATGTTCCAGGGACTTGTAGCTGCTTACGACCCTCTCCAGTGGTTCGACTACTTCTATCAGTACAATCCTCTTCCGCTGGTATCCGACATTATGGCCGATGATATCTATTGCGGCGGTTCCAACGAGGGCGACCAGCCTATTCTCGTGAAGACCCACTATTATGAGGTGACCGCTACCGATCTCTGCAACCAGATCTGGACTATTGCCTATTCCGGAATCAACCGCTGCTATCACGTACTGGAGTATGTGGACGGCGTTCCCGGCATGAGCAATGAAACCAAGACTCTTTACAAGGCCGAGGCCAATGTTCTGGCTGCTTACTACTATACCATTCTCTGGAAATTCTGGGGCAATATCCCTTATTACGATGAGAATCTTACTGCACCTTATTTCGCAGAGCAGCTCAATCACGATGATGTTTATACGAAGATTGTGAACAAACTCGAGGACGTCTTCAAACTCAATATCCTTCCTATGAAGGTTGCCGGAGGCAATGAGGGCCGTGTGAGCCTTGCTATGGCATATATGCTTTATGCCGAAGTTGTAATGTACCAGAAAGACGAAAGCCGTTATGCAACTGCTCTCGGATATATGGAGGACATCATCGAGTCCACTCAGTACGACCTTGTGAGCGACTATGCTTCCCTTTGGGTAGAAGGCGGTGAATGGGGTAAGGAATCCATCTGGGAAATCAACTACATTTCTGCAGGCGGTGTCCGTAGCTGGGGTTCTCCTATTGCAACCGGTGGCAACGTATATTCCATCCTCATTGGCATCCCTGGCGGTGTTCCAGGCTATTTCGACGACGGCTGGGGTTTCTCTCCTGTTGCAAAGAGCGCATACGATATGTATGACGATGCCGATATCCGCAGGGACGGAGGCATTCTCAACCTCGACAAGTTCTGCGAGGAGAACAATGTAACTTACGACCACGCCAACGACCGCTGGCAGGCTACAGGTTACTTCCTCTACAAGTACATTGCCCGCACCAATGACAATCACGGCTACCTTGGTGACAATACCTTGAACTATGGCAATAACATCCGTGTTTACCGTTTTGCAGAGACTCTTCTCAATGCGGCAGAACTTGCAGTCCTTACCGGAGCAGACGGCAAGGACTATCTCCAGAGAGTTCGCAACAGAGCCCATTGCCCAGATACCGGCACAACCCGTGAAGATATTATCGAGGAACGCCACAAGGAGTTTGTGGGCGAGGGCAAACGCTACTGGGACCTTGTCCGCAGCGGACTTGCAACGAATGTCCTCAAGGCAGAGAACCATCTCTATCGTAAAAAGGATTGGAACGAATCTCTCAAATATTGGCCTATCCCTCAGTCTGAAAGGGACAAGGACCCTAATATCGATCAGAACAAGTACGGCTTATAATAAATTGTAAAACTGGATTATATGAAAAATATTATTCGTAATATAGCTGTTCTGCTGGGTATTGCGGCCGTAGCTGCCTGCAACCCTCAGATTCCGACTCCAGACCAGGGAAAGGTTCCTGTTGCAAGCGATCTGCACGCACATGCCGATGTGGACGATGAAACCAACCAGGTAACTTTCTGGATTGAAGAAAGCAATGTGATTCCTCTCTGGATTTTTGGAGAGGAGAAGATAGACGGCAAGGACAACAAGAAGTATTCCTATGCCCAGAACCATCTTACACTCCGTATCCGCGAGGCCGGAACCCACACTGTGGAACTCAGGGCCTACAATTCAAACGGTATTTCACAAGGCTCGCAAACTGTAACTTTCAAACTTAAAAATACCTATCGCGATCCTTTCGATCCTACTCCTTATCTCAAGGCTATAGCCAACACCTGGGTTTGGGATAGCACTAAAGACGGTCACTTCGGATGTGGCGTAAATACTGAAAATCCTACCGGCTGGTGGTCTTGCGGCGCAAATGGAAAGGAAGGAATGGGTCTTTACGACGACATCCTCACCTTCACTGCCGAGGGCAAGTACACTTTCAATCCGGGCGAAGGCGGAACCGTTTATGTAAATAAGGGTGTTACTGCTGTTCCTGGTGCTTCATCACACGACGAAGACTATGAGATTCCAATTGATGAATATACTTGCAACTTCACCATTGAGAACAACTGGAACGATGCCGAAATCGAGGAAATCTACCTTGTTCTTCCTGAGGGCAAGAACCTTTCCTACATTCCGAACGATGATGCTGTTACCACAAATACCCGCTATTTGTTCGTGAACACCAAGCAAAGCGACATCAAAAAGAATCTCCGCCTTATCAACTATTCGGAAACAGCCAATGATGGTGGTTCTATCGCCTGGCTCTACAGCTTCGTTCCTTATGTGAAGACTGTTACTGCTGAGGAATTGCTTGCAGGTACCACAGCTGATGGAAAGGCCTGGGTTATGGATGCTACAGCAAAGGGTCACCTTGGTTGTGGAGAAAGCCTTGAAAATCCTGCAGGCTGGTGGGCTGCCGGAGAATATGAGAAGAAAGATTTCGGATTGTACGACAATGTGCTGACTTTCTTCCCTGACGGAAAATATATTTTCGATCCGGGCGAAGACGGAAAGATTTATGCCAACAAGGATGTAACTCTAGTACCTGGCGGTCCTGCCAGCGAGGATTATGTGGCAGAATGGCCAAAGCAGGAAAGTACTTATAAGTTTGATGGTGAGACTATTACGCTCCCTGAGGGTGTTGTAATAGGATATGTTCCTAACGACGGAAACTACACCACTCCTGTATTTACGGTTACGGAAATCACCGAGACAAGACTTGTTCTCGTGGCAGTTTGCCCTGGTATCTGCTGGCAGTACATCTTCAAGGCTCGCGATATCGAGGCTCCTGCCCAGAGTATCGGTGGAGTTGCTGTTGTTGACGGCAAGGCAGATTTGAACCTCACCAACGGACAAACTTTGGCAGTGAACGGTATTGATTTGACAAGCGTTTGGCCGGATTGCGACTTCTTTGAGCTTGTAGACCCGAACACTCTCAAGTTCGTTGGCATTGACGGTGAGTACAGAGCTTATGTACTGTCCAATTATCTCAAACTTATTCCTCTTGAGAATGGCGAAGCTGCAACATACGATAATGGAAAGGCTCTCTGGCTCATTGGCGATGGCTTCGGCAAGCCGCAGGGCTCTGTTATCGGTTGGGGCGAGGGTGAGACTAAGGCTCTCCCATTCGTGCGCCTGAGCGAGAACACTTACAGAATCAGTGTTTATTATCTTGGCTCAGAATCGGCTCAGAATGCTTCTGTGAAGATTTACGGTCAAGCAGGCTGGGGAATGGAATTCACCAAAAACAAATACAACAGCATAGAAGGCAACGGTATTTTCCATATAGGAGACGGCACCGGAGGCGAGCGTAACGACAACGGCAATATCTACGCCGATGCTGCGCCTGCAGGCTGGTACGTATTCACTGTTACCGACAATGACGGAACTCTTGATATCGTGATGGATACAGTAAAGGAGACTTATTATGACATCACCGGAGAAACCAACCTTTGGAGAAGTGCAGTCATTACCCCTGAATACTGGTATTCATCTGACTGGGAAACTATTCTTGAAGCCGATGCTGAGATTACCGAGAACAATGGTTTCAAGGCAACGGTTCCTGGAGTCGGAGGCAATGAATGGCAAGGTCAGAACAAACTTGTCAGCAATATTCAGGCTGAACTGGGCCAATTGTATGATTTCTGCTGCACTATTGAGGCAAGTCAAGATATGACCATTACCTGCAAGGTGGGAACATTCCCGGAAGTGAGAGGCCAAGAAGGTTTGAATGAGATGTTTTGTAACTCTGCAGTCGTTTTGGAAGAAGACACTCCTTATACCTTGAAAATGGAGAAAATTAAAATCGCTACCGACACTCCTACAGGTTTTGAAGTCGGCTTCATTGTTGACCTTGGTCGCAGCCCTGTTGGTTCTAACATTACCATTACCGATATCTGCTTCCAGAAACATCAGGAGAGATAATGCAAGTCCGTTTAGCAATATTGACTTTATTGATGCCCCTGGCGCTCGTGTCCTGCCGGAATGAAAATTCCGGCGGACAGGCCCCGGGGCTTGAAGTAAGTGTGCAGAGTCTCAGTTTTGCCGCTGAGGGAGGCACACAGTCCATCAGGGTGCAAGCCGAATCGGACTGGGGGCTTGCCATTTCCGACAAGGAATGGTGCAGCGCAACTCCATCGAACGGTGCAGCCGGAGAACATGAGATCAAGGTGAGCGTGCTGGCCAACAAGAGCTACGAGCCTCTTGAGGGAACGATTACTTTTATGCACGGAAGCGGCCGCACTCCTGTGAGCGTGAGCGTTGCTGCAGCTGAAAAGCCCGTGGTGGAAGATCCTGAAATCATTGTTCCCGAGGGCTACAGCCTTGTCTGGCACGATGAGTTCGACCAGCCAAACCTCAAGGCCAAATGGCGTTTCGAGAACTGGGCTCCGGGTTTTGTGAACAACGAGCTCCAGCGTTATGTCGCAGGTGGAGAAATCGATGGCAAGAAGACCGCTGAAGTTGTGGACGGAGTGCTCCGAATTACTGCTCAGAAGCACAACGGCGAGGTGGTATCGGCCAGAATGAATAGCCTGCAGAGCTGGAAATACGGCTATATGGAGGCTCGCATCAAGCTGCCGAAGGGCCGCGGAACCTGGCCTGCTTTCTGGATGATGCCGAACGACCAGAGCAAAGGATGGCCGGCCTGCGGAGAAATCGATATTATGGAAGAGGTGGGTGCCAATCCGAATTACACTTCTTCTTCCATCCATACAAAGGCCTACAACCACGTTCAGAGCACTCAGAAGACCCGCGAGATTTATACTGCCGGGGCTGAGAGCGATTTCCATACCTATGCCTGTGAATGGACGGCCGATGCGCTCAAATTCTATACCGATGGCGTTCAGTTCTTCGAATTCAAGAATGACCAGAAACTGGACAACGACACCTGGCCTTTCAACAAGCCGTTTTACATCACTCTCAATCTTGCATGGGGCGGAAGCTGGGGCGGTTACAAGGGAGTTGACGAAAATGCCCTGCCTTGCACTATGGAAGTGGATTATGTGAGAGTGTTTCAAAAATTATAGTGTATGAAATTCAAATATCTTATGTTGGGACTTGCCTGTGTGGCCCTCTCCTGCACTAAGACTTCGGAAATCGACCGCAAGGTGGATGATCTTCTTTCCAGGATGACTCTTGAGGAGAAAATCGGCCAGATGAACCAGCTGGACTACGGTTCAGTGAATGATGGCCTCATTGCAGCCGGAAAAGTGGGTTCCGTACTTAATTGTGTAGATGCACAGAAGGTCAACGCAATGCAGAAAGTGGCTGTGGAGCAAAGCCGTTTGGGGATTCCTCTGCTTGTCGCAAGGGACGTCATCCACGGTTTCCATACCATTTTCCCCATTCCTTTGGGACAGGCTGCGACCTTTGACCCGGCTCTGGTGGAGCAGGGCGCGAGGATTGCTGCCGTGGAGGCATCGTCCTATGGCGTAAGGTGGACTTTCTCGCCTATGCTGGACATTGCCCGCGATGCCCGCTGGGGCAGAATTGCCGAAGGTAGCGGCGAGGACCCTTATCTTACCTGCCTTATGGGACAGGCTATGGTCCGCGGCTATCAGGGCGACGACCTCTCCAAGCCGAACACCATGGCTGCATGTGCCAAGCATTTTGTAGGCTACGGCGCTTCCGAGGGCGGAAGGGACTACAACACCGCCAATATCCCGGAGAGAGTGCTCCGCAATGTGTATCTGCCGCCATTCGAGGCTGCAGCCAAGAGCGGAGCCTGCACCTTCATGACTTCTTTCAATGATGTGAACGGCGTGCCTTCCACCGGCAACCGCTGGCTTTTGGACGATGTCCTGCGCGGCGAGTGGGGCTGGGACGGAATGATAGTGACCGACTGGAACTCTGCCGGAGAGCTTATTGCCCATGGATTTGCTTCCAATCTTGAACACGCTGCACAGCTCAGCCTCGATGCAGGCGTGGATATGGATATGATGGCCTATGCCTATATCTCCAATCTTGAGAAACTCATCGAAAAGGGCGAGGTGAAGCAGGCCCAGATCGACAAGGCCGTACGCCGCATCCTCAAGCTCAAGTTCGAGCTCGGACTTTTCGACAATCCTTATGTCGATGAGAGTTTTGCCGGCAGTCTCGACTATTGCCCGGAGCATCTGGAAGCAGCCCGCAAGTGCGCTGTGGAATCGGCCGTTCTGCTCAAGAACGAAGGTGCGCTGCCAATCGGAGAAGGCAAGACCCTGCTCGTGTGCGGTCCTCTGGCCGATGCTCCTGCCGACCAGCTCGGAACCTGGTGTTTCGACGGGAACCCTGAATATACTCTGACTCCGCTGCAGGCTTTGCGGAAGTATTACAAAGTGCTTTACGAGCCGATGCTTGCCTACAGCCGCGACAACAATGTTTCTGCCTTTCCAAAGTTGAGAACGGCTGCTTCGAAGGCCGATGCCATCGTGCTTTTCCTCGGAGAGGAAGCCATTCTTTCGGGTGAAGCGCATTGTCTTGCCGATCTGCACCTGCAGGGAGCACAGAGTGAACTTGTGGACTATGCTGCCGCTTGCGGCAAGCCTCTGGTGCTTGTAGTAATGGCAGGCCGTCCGCTCACTATAGAGGAGGAAATAGGCCTGAGCGATGCCACCCTTTACTGTTTCCATCCGGGAACTATGGGAGGCCAGGCCATTGCCGAGCTCATCAGCGGCAGGGAAGTGCCTTCCGGCAAACTGCCTGTATGCTTTGCCCGCAGTGCCGGCCAGTATCCGCTCTACTACAACCGTCCGAACACAGGCCGTCCGAATACCGGACACGAGCTGCTTCTGGACCAGATTCCGCTCAATGCGGGGCAGACTTCCACCGGTTGCCAGAGCTACTATCTCGATGCAGGTTACGGCCCTCTCTACACCTTCGGTTACGGTCTTTCCTACACCACTTTCGATTATGCCAATGTGAAACTCTCCAAGACGGAACTCAAGCCGTCCGATGTGCTCAAAGTCGACTTCGACCTCATCAATACCGGTTCTTACGATGCCGACGAAGTTCCTATGCTTTTTGTTCAGGACGTAACGGGTTCCATCGTCCGCCCTGTTAAAGAGCTCAAGCGCTTTAACAGAGTGCATCTCAAGGCCGGCCAGAGCCAGCACATCCGTTTCGAACTTCCGGTGAAGGAGTTGGCTTTCTACGGAATTAATGATAAATTTGCACTTGAAAGCGGCGAATTCAGGCTTTGGGTAGCCCCGGATGCCGCCAGCGGAGAAGCCTTTAATTTCAAAGTCATAAAATAATCGTGAAGAATTTTTTCAAATATCTTATGCTGGGCTTGTTGCTTGTTTGCTGCAACAAGCCCTCTCCAGAGATATCCCTGCCCAAACAGAAGGCCGGATATCAGGATTTGCTCACAGCATACAATGCCGGAAAAGTTTATGTTGAAGCAAGAAAGACGGATGAGGGCACTCTTGTGCTTTTCACGGATACGGAGCTCCTCATCCCTTCTTTCGGCGTTCAGCTCAACGACTGCCGCAGCAGCGCTCCGGCAGCTGTCAGCGTGAACAAAGAGCAGAATATGTGGGTAATCAACAGCCTTCTTTCGGGTATTGCCTACCAGCCTACCCTCACGGCCGAGAAGGCCACTCTGGTTTACGGCTGGTACGACAGCAAGACTCTTCATCTGAAGATAAGCAACGGCCAGCAGCTTGATTTCCCTTACGACGACAGCGGCATCCCGCGCAAATTCACCCTTCCTGTGGTGAAACTCACGTTCAGCGGAGCCCTTGATCTGGAAACCTATCGGACTGGCTCTTATGTTATTACCGATCCAGACAAGGCTTTCTCCGATGAAAGCGAGATAAGCGGCACCATGAAAATCCGCGGGCGGGGAAATTCAACTTGGGGAATGCCCAAGAAGCCTGTAAAACTCAAATTGGACTCCAAGAATAGCGTTCTTGGAATGCATCCGGAAAAAGACTGGGCCCTCATCGCGAACTATGCCGACAAGTCTTTGCTCCGCAACACTTTGGGAATGGAGCTTTCTCGCATAATGGGATTCAGCTGGACTCCATCCCACGTGCCTTGTGAGGTGTATTTCAACGGGCAGTACCAGGGAGTGTATGATTTCTTTGAGCACAAGGAAACCGGCGAGTACAAGGTGAACATCAATACGGACACAGATTTTTACCTTGAGATAGAGCAAAATATAGACGAGCCTCACTCTTTCTGGACTTCTTATGGAGTCCCAATCCAGTTCAAGGACCCTGACGAGCCTGGTGACGAGCGCATTGCATACGTGCAGGATTATTTCAAGCGTTTCGAAAGCGCTTTGAGAGGCTCGGATTTCGCCGATCCTGTGAAAGGTTATGCCGCCTATATAGATGTTGACAGCTGGGTGGACAACTATATCCTTATGGAACTGTCCAAGAACGTGGACGGCAATACCCGCAAGAGTTCCTTCTTCACCCTGGTTCAGGGAGGAAAACTGGAGTTCTACCACGTGTGGGATTTCGACCTCTGCTTTGGCAATGCCGATTATTTCCCAGACGGAAACAACGGGCCTACAGGCTGGTGGATAAAGGATTACGGAACCAACTCTACCAAGTATACCGGTTGGTACTACCGTCTTTTTCAGGACAAGAACTTTGTCCAGAAAGTAAAGGACCGCTGGAACGAACTCTACCCGCAGTTCTGCACCATGGACAAGTTCATAGACAAGGCTGCCGCCGAACTTGGCAAGGGTCCTGAGCGCAACTTCCAGAAGTGGGAAATACTCAATGAATATGTGTGGCCGAATGTGAAGGTCACAGGTTCCTATTCAGGTGAAGTGGCCTGGCTCAAGGAGTTCTATACAGAGCGTCTGAAGTGGCTGAACACCAATATCAACAAGTTGTAGAAATTATATCGAGCTCAAGCTCCTTGATGAGATTCTCGATTTCGGGATTGCTCTCAAGCCATAATTTGATTTCTGCTGCCATATCTTTTCCGTTTTTGTTACGGTACAAAGATATGGCGGCTTTTTGTCAACTTTTGACAATGCTGAAAAATATTTGAATTATTTCAGAATGTCGTGAAGCACTCCGGAGGCTGTCTGTCTTGCTCCGGCTCCGGCTCCGCGTATTACCTGCGGGCTTGGGTAGAAGTCGCTCAGGATGATAGCGCAGTTGTCGGTGCCTTTGAGGTTGTAGAGAGGATGTTCCGGGCCCACTTCCTGAAGGCCTATTTTGGCTTTGTATCCCAGTTCGGCATTGTCGTCTTTTTCCAGACTGGCCACAAAACGCAGCCTGAGTCCTTTTTCGGCGGCTGCATTGTAAAGTCCGGCGAAATAGTCTTCTCTCTGTTCGAGCAGGGCGTAGAAATCGGCCAGTTTGCAGCCGTAGAACTCTTCTGTGAGCAGTGGCACTTGCTCAACTGATACCTCTTCCAGTGGAATACCGGCTTCGCGGCTGAGTATGAGCAGTTTGCGCAGTACATCGCGCCCGCTCAAATCGAGTCTCGGGTCGGGTTCGGTGTAGCCGGCTTTTTGTGCACGGGCCACTACATCGGCAAAACTGCCGCTCTTTCCGCCGTCGTAGCTGCTGAAGATGTAGTTGAGGGTGCCGCTGAGTACGGCTTCCACCTTGAGGATTTCGTCTCCGCTTTCAATGCTGCGGGAAATGGTGTCGAGTATTGGCAGGGCTGCCCCCACGGTGGTCTCGTAGCGCAGGGATACTGAGTTTTCCAGAGCGGCTTCTTTCAACGCGCTGTACTGCTTGTAAGGGGAGGAGAAGGTGATTTTGTTGCAGGCCACAACGCTGTAGCCTTTGCGGAAGAGGTTCAGATATTTGTAGGCTATGTCCGACGAGCCGGTACAGTCCACGAAAATGCTGTTTTCCAGGCTCATTCCCGCAAGCTGCTCGAAGTAGGCATCGTCCGTTGCGCTGTGTCCTTCGGCAAGCAACTGCTCCAGATTGTCGGGGTCCAGACCTTCGCGGTCGATGACAAAGCGTTTGCTGTTGGAGAGTCCGCAGATGTGGAGCTCTTTGCCGCATCGGCCCGCGATGAGCTTGCGCTTTTGGGCTATGAGCTGGACAAGTGCCTTGCCCACAACACCGTAGCCGGCGATGAACAGGTGGATGTCCTTGAGCGGGCTGTTGTCGAAGAATTCATTGTGTATGTGCAGGATGGCGGCTTCGCTGTCTTCGGCCTTGACCACGAGCGACACGTTCCTCTCGGACGAGCCCTGGGCTATGGCGCGGACAGGGATGCTGTGGCGGCTCAGGGCCTCGAGCATGCGTCCGGTGGTACCGCTCTGGTTGAGTACATCGTCACCCACGAGGCAGACGATGGAAAAGCCGGTCTCAACTTTGAGTGGCTTGAGTTTGCCCTGGGAAATCTCGAACTCGAAGCAGTTGTCGGCAGCTTCCCTTGCTTTCTGCGCGTCCTTTTCGGCCACTGCAATGCACATGGTGTGCACCGACGAGGCCTGGGTGATGAGGATGATGTTAATTCCGCTGCGGCTGAGGGTGTCGAAGAGGCGGCTGGAAAAGCCCGGAATGCCCACCATTCCGCTGCCTTCGAGGGAAAGCAGGGCGATGTTGTCGGAATTGGAGATTCCAATGAGTTTGCCTTTGCTGCGCGGAGGATTCTTCTCAATCACCGTGCCGGGAGCGAGAGGGTCGAAGCTGTTCTTTATATATATAGGTATGCCTTCGCTTACTACCGGCTGGATGGTCGGCGGATAAATTACCTTGGCGCCGAAGTGGGAAAGCTCCAGGGCGGCTTTGTAGGAGATGTTGTGTATGCATCGTGCTCCCGGAACGATTTTCGGGTTGGCTGTCATCATTCCCGGCACATCGGTCCAGATTTCGAGGCTGCGGGCCTTGCAACCGGCTGCCAGAAGCGAGGCAGTGTAGTCCGAGCCTCCGCGTCCGAGGGTGCGGCTGCGCCCTTCCTTGTCCGATGCTATGAAGCCCGGAAGTACAAAGAGCTGTGCAAGAGGATGTTCCTCTATCATTTTTTCGGTGCGGGCAAAGGTCTTGGCGAAATCCACGGTGAATTTGCCATTGCGGCAGCTGCCGACAACAATTTCCCTGGAATCTATCCATTTGGTGGCTATCCCTATCGATGCCAGCTTTGTTGCAAGAATCTTTGTGGACCAGAGTTCGCCGAAACCCTGGATGGCGTCGAGGCTGGTATCGGACAGCTCGCCCAAAAGGCTTACACCCTGGGCAATGTCGCTGAGCGACTGCAGCAGCCTGTCGCAGACCTCGAGCGATTCCTCCTGTTTTTCGGGAGGAAGCAAGTCCTTGATAATCTGGTGATGAGCCTTTTCAAGCGAGGCTATCAGAGTTTTGTAGCTTTCGTCGCGGGCTGCGGCTCGTCGGCCGATTTCGATGAGGCTGTCGGTGCAGCCGCTGATTGCGGACGATACGAGAATGCAGCGGTCGTTTTCTACCGCTTTTGCAACGGTGTCAACGACTCTTGACATATTTGCGGCGTTGGCTACGGAAGTGCCGCCAAACTTGAGAACTTGCATAATTTTATGGTAAATAAGGTTTTAGTATGTCTGTTAATTGTGAATACTCCAAGAGGAAGCCGTCGTGTCCGAAAAGGGAGCTGATCTGTCTGTAGCTGGCTCCGGGGATGTGGGCGGCGAGGTATTTCTGTTCTTCCACAGGGAAGATGAAGTCGCTGTCTATGCCTATGACCAGACTTTTGGCGCGGATTGTTGCCAGCGCGGCCTCCACTCCATTGCGGCCCCGTCCGAGGTTGTGGCTGTCCACGGCTTTGCAGAGGTAGTAGTAGGAGTAGGCATCGAAGCGGGCCGAGAGTTTTTCGCCCTGATGCCGCTGGTAGGAGCAGGCTCTCGAGGCCCAGATGCAGTCCGGATCGGCCTCCTTCTGGCTGCGGGTATAGCCTTCGTAGCTTCGGTAGGAGAGCAGGGCTATGCTTCTGGCACATTCGAGGCCCTTGCGGCCGTCGTGCAGGCTCTCGCAGCGGCCGAAGCTGGGATCGGCCTCCAAAGCCATGCGCATGGATTCGTTGAATGCTGTCATCCAAGGGCTTACTCTTGCTCCGCAGGCTATGTAGGCTGCCGATTTTATGACTTCGGGACACATCACGCTCCATTCCAAAGCCTGGAATCCGCCGATGGAGGCACCAATGAGCAGGTCTATGGATTCAATGCCCAGATGCTTGCGCAGCAGGTCCATTGCGCGGACCATGTCCCTTACCGTAGTGGGTGGGAAGCTCAGAAAATAGGGCTGTCCGCTGCCGGGAGCGGGGGAGGCCGGGCTGCTGGAGCCGTAGGCCGATGTGAGGATGTTTGCGCAGATTATGAAATAGCGCTCCGGGTCCAGAAATTTTCCCAGCCCCACCATGTCCGGCCACCATTGGGTGGGGTCGGAATTGGCTGTGAGAGCATGGCAAATCCAGATTACTTTCCGGCTGTCGCCTTTGTTCCATAGTTTGTCGGAGCAGTGATAGACCGTTTTCAGACTGTCTATATGTCCTCCCGCTTCGAAATCGAAGCCCTCATTGTATATGAATTCCTGTCTTGTCATAAAAACAGCTGCAAATATGGGCATTTTAGTAAAAAAATGCAACTTTTGCATAATACGGGCATTTTTTCTAAATTGCACTGTTTTTAGTTTAATCTAAAAGTTATGAAAGTTAAGACTATTTTTGCCGCTTTTGCGGCATTGCTTTTGAGCTTTGGGCTTAAAGCCGCTGACAATGAACAGATTGTTAAAACGGGTTACAGCTACGGCCCCCTTCCTGCAATCTCTTTCGATGCGGACAAAGGTTTCCAGTATGGTGGACTTCTTCAGTTGTACAATTATGGTGACGGCAGTTCCTATCCTATGTACAAATCCAAATGGTATTTTGAGATTTCCGCATATACCAAGGGCTCGTTTCAGGTGAACGTGATGTATGACAAAGTGGAACTTTTCCCTGGCGTAAGGTTCTGTGCCAATGCCAAATACATCAATGACTCCGCATACGATTTTTCCGGTTTCAACGGCTATGGCGCCTATGTGGACCGCACGGGAGCTTTCTATTGGCCTACGGGAAGCCTTGCCCATCTTGATCTGGTCTCCAAGGGTTTCAGTTCGGACAATCTGCCTTACTTCAATCCTTTCTACAAGGTCAAAAGGAATATGTTTATGGCCAGAGCCGACTTTATCGGAGAGATTCTTCCCGGACTGAACTGGATGCTGGGCTATCACCTTACCAATTTCGATATGGGTACCGTGAACTTCAGCAGTTTGAACAAGGGCAAGTCTGAGGCCGACCAATACTATTACACCAAGACCCTTCTCGATTACTATACAGATTGGGGCATTATCCCTGAGAGCGAGAAAAACGGCGGACTTTACAGTTGCATCCGCGCCGGAATAGAGTACGATACCCGCGACAAGGAAGGCGCTCCAACTTCAGGAATCTGGGCCGATGCCCACGTGAACCTTGCTCCGAAGTGGCTTGGTAGTTCTTCGGACAGCTACCGATACTCTCTCACCTGGAGGCAGTATTTCCCTCTTGTAAAGAACGATATCCTCACATTGACCTACCGCTTGAACTGGGAAGGTACTTTTGGAAACAAGATGCCTTACTATCTTCTTCCATTCATGACCGTAATCGGTGTGGACAACGATGTGGATGGAATGGGCGGTTCCAAGACTGTGCGCGGTATCACCAGAGGCAGAATCATCGGCCTCGATACCGGTGTTTACAACCTTGAGCTCCGCTGGAGGTTCTTCCAGAAGCAGATGTTCAACCAGAACATAGCTCTGGGTCTCAATCTTTTCAGCGACGGTGCAATGGTGTTCCGCGGAATGGATACAAGCTACAATCCTGTAAATGCTGAAGGGCTTGCCTCCAAGGCTCTTTATGACATTCTTGTAAAAGACCAGAAGGATACTCCGCACATTACTCTCGGTTGCGGTTTCCGTTTCATTATGAATGAGAACTTCATAATCGCGGTGGATTACGGTATGCCTGTAAGCAAGTTCTACTCCGATGACAACCCTCTCAAGGGTCAGGATGGAACAGGCGGCCTTTATATCGGCCTTGGTTATTTGTTCTAGTATAAACAAATCGGGCTGACCAATATGCGCCTTATGTATCATCTTGGTCAGCCCCTATATTTTTTAATAGTATGGATTTGAACAACTGGTGGTCAGGACTGAGGGTTCCTGAAAAAGAAAGGATAGCCGGAAAAATTCTTGCAAAGCATCCCGAGATGGAAGGCAGCGCCAATTACCCTCACTGCACTGCCGTGTGGAACGCTCTTGACGAGAAAAACAAGGAGTGGATATACAAGCACTGCAAATTTAAGCACGGATATCTCGACAAACTCGAATTCGAAGGCGACCCATATACCGATTAGCGGAGTTCCACCACTTCCAGCAGTCCGTTGCCCGGACTGCAGCAGGGGAGCATGATGCTCAAAAGTGCGGTGATGGGAAGGAACTTTTTCATTTCAAAAGCTGTATTGAGCCACTATCTGCTTCCGCCTCCGAAACCGCCGCCGCTGAAACCGCCTCCGCCACCGAAGGAACTTGAGCCGCCAAAACCCTGTCCGGCTTGGCTTGCAGCATAGTTGGCGCTGCTGTTGAGGATGGCTCGTGAAAGCATATTCGACCTGATGACAAGCACGGTGAAAGTATCGTAATCACAATTCACCACTTCTCCGAAGAGCTCAGGATTGATGTCCTTGAGCTGCTTGGCCACCTTGTCGGCAATTCCGAACAAAGCGCCGAATACAAGATATTCCTCCCAAAGTGTGGCCTCCTGGGTGTCTTTTTCTTTCATTAGAGTGAAGTCGTTCAGGAACTTGCTGAATCCCAAAAGATTGCGTGATTCTTCCTGTCCTTTGGAACTGAACTTCCAGCCAATCTGCCATCTGTTTTCGGAAAGTCTGCCCTTTGCTTCGTCTTCGCAAAGCTTGACCCAGTTCGAAACCTGTTTGCCGTGAGAAGAGGACCATCTGGAGAATTCTTTTTCCTGCAGTATCCTGTCTTTGCCGCTTGCCTGGAGCATCATTTTATATAGGGATGCGCAAACACCTTCCTCAGGGACGCCCTTTTCTTCGTTGAAAGATATCTCAATGCGTCCCTTCTTATCTTTGTTCACATCTAGATATCCTTGATATAACATTCTGAGAATCAGAGCCGATGCCAGGGAACTTCCTTTTGTGCTCTTTCCCAAGAGTTTGAGTACATGATTGCTCACGACAAGGTCGGAATTGAAAGGCGGATCCCTGTGCCAGTTCACTTCTTTTTCCCTGCATCCCAAAATGGATTTGATATATGCCCTGTGGGCCAGTACGGCGAGGATTACCAGAAGAGCAATCAGAAACAGAACTGCGGCCAGGAATGCACCCGGACTCAAATCGTCCTCATCGGAACCATCGCTGCCCTCCAGAGCCTTGTCCAAAACGCTTTGGAAATCCGTATCTCTTTGGCTTACAGGGTGGAACATTCCCTTGTCGAAACGCATCAGGGCAATGACGCTGCTGTTGCTGCGGAAACGCCCGCTGCTGCTCAGAAGCATCTGCCCGTCCACAAAATCGCATCGGCCTTCATAGCCGAAACCCCAAGCCCTGCAGCTGGAAGTGTCGAAGGAGCGTCCTTTGCTCCATAGGCGGACTTCCACCTGCTGGGGAGCCGAGGACAGGCCAGGGGAGACGAACTGGATATGCAGCATGTCGTAGTCGTTCAGGGACTTGAGAACATTGGACATGGTATATGAGACTTTGTATTTGTGGTCTCCCATACTGCCAACTCCCCAGCAGAGCTCCACGCCCTTGCGTTTGTGGACTATACCGCATTTCCCTGTTTTCCACTCCAAACTCCTGTCCACATCCCATTCTCCCACATTGCGGAACTGCAGGCCGCTTTCGTCGCTGACCTGCAGATTGTCAATCACGATGTCGCCCAGATTGTCTCTTACCAGGTACCACTCCGTGCCCGATGCAACGCAGACATCCCAGTACTCCTGTACCAGGGCGGAGCCGTTGTCGAACAGCTCCACATCCACTTTTATCTGCCTTATGGCAGGGCTGTAGGCATAGGAAAGCAGGGCGGTAAAAATACCGGCCAGGCACAGCACAATCTTCCGGCTCATAAATCAGATGTTGATTTCGGGCATATCCTTTTTCTCGGAGACTTCCTGCAAGTATTCTTTGGTGTTGAATTTCAGCATGGAAGCTACAAAAGAATCGGGGAACTGGCGGACCAGTCTGTTGTATTTGGTAACGCTGTCGTTATAGACCATACGGCTGGTACGGACTTTATTCTCGTAGCTGTTCAGACTGTCCATGGTCTTGGCATAGGTGGCATCGGCCTTGAGCTCGGGGTAGCGCTCGGCAACGAGCTTGATCTGGGAGAAAGCTGAAGTCAGGGCCTGCTCCTGTGCGTTAACATCGGCGGCAGTGGAGCCCGAGCCAATCTCCTTGCGCTGTTTGATAACATCTACCAAAGTGTTGTATTCGTGCTCGTTATAGGATTTGGTCAACTTTACCAGGGCCGATACGGCATCCCAGCGGCTCTGCTGCTGAACGCCTATCTGGCTGAGGGAATTGCCGCAGATTTCATCGGCAGAAACGAGTTTACGCTGTGTGGACACAATCCAAAGCACAAGCAAAAGCACAAGTGCAATAACGATAATAATGGCTGTCATATCATTCAAATAATAAAATCCCCGCAATTTACGAAATTTATACTTATTTCTATCTTTTTGTGTTTTTGAATCCGGGAAATAATCATTTCCCGAGATTAGTCAGTTCTTTTTTAGATAATCATTCAGGGATTTCTTCAGGGCCTGTAAGGCTTGTTGAATACGGTAATCAACAGTCTTTGGTGAGATATTTTTAATATCGGCAATCTCTTTATAGCTTTTGTTGTAGAATCTGTTCAATTCAAAGGCTTCCCGATATTCTTTTTGAATGGAGCCCAGGGTTTTCTCCATTCTCTCCGTTACTTCCAGAATCGCTATCTCATTGAAAGAATAAGATTTAAATAATGAATTTATCATCTCAGCATGCACTCTTTGTTTAACTGATCCGTGATTTAATTGAGTTAAAGCTTTGTTTCTTACTGAGGTAAATAGATAATTCTGCAAATTGTTGATTTTTAGGGTGCGTCTGTTTTCCCAAAGATACAACATGACATCTTGCACGATATTTTCAGAATCCTCTTTTGTTAAGAAACGCATGGAGTACGCAAGCAAAGATGGATAGTATAATTTAAACAGAGCATCAAACGCTGCTCTATTGCCTTGTACTACCTCTTTAAAGAGAATATCAGAAGAATTGGTCATAATTATTCTATGCAAACTTAATAAATGGAGTATTCAAATAAAAGCAGAAAAAAAACTTTTAGGACATTTTAGTTTTTGTTAGTCATATAGTATTATAAAGGCTAAAAATTATGGATCAAGATATTTTTAATTCGCTTTTAGGCTATTTTGAAGGAATACTTTCAGACTCCGACGCGGAGAATATAAGTCACTGGATTGCTGAAGATGAAAGCCATAGGGAACTTGCTCGTGAGGCTTATTTATACTGGTCATCCGAGCAGGCGATGAAGTTTTCCCGAGATGGTTCTACTGAGATAGCACTTTCCAAAGTGTATAAGCGCAGAAATGCAGCCATAAGAAAGCATTATTCCAAAATTTATCAGAGAATTGCAGCAGTCTTGCTGCTTCCACTCTTGATTGTTTCCGCTATTCTTGTCAAAAACAGCATAAAAACTGATCCCGTTCAGATGATTGAAGTCCGAACAACTGCAGGAATGACTTCGACTGTGGTTTTGCCGGATAGTTCTACAGTATGGCTTAATTCCGGTTCAGTTCTAAGATATCCCTCAAGTTTTTCAAATACCAGAGATGTGGAACTACTGGGTGAAGGGTACTTTAAGGTCACAAAAGACCCTGATCACAGTTTTCATGTAAAGACTTCAGCAATGACGATCGAAGTAGTGGGAACAGAATTTAATGTCGATGCTTATGGGGAAGATGGCCGTTCTATCCGGACTACTCTTGTAAACGGAGCTATCAATATGCATTATCTGAATGATAATTCAAGGGAAGAGGTCATGAAGATCTATCCTGGTCAATGCGTATCCATTGATCCTGTCGAAAAAAGCATATCTGTCCAGACACTTGACCCGAATACGATGACAGCTTGGCGATATGGAAAGATAATAATGAACAGGACTCCGATAGAGGATGCCCTGCGCCAGATTGAGAATAGATACAATGTCCGTTTTGTTATAAAGGATACTCATGTTTACGGGCAGAAATTTACAGGGCAGTTATCCGATCAGCGACTTGATGTAATGCTCGATTTCTTTAGCCGTACTTCAAGTCTCAAGTTTAAAAGGATAAGCAGGGATAATGGAAATATTACAGGGCCGGAGATTATAGAAGTATATATTTAGCCAAGCCCTGACCACACGAAATTAATAACAAATAATACTGATACAAATGAAGAAAACCTTTGTTGCCATGCTCTGCATGGTTATATGCACTCACTGTTTTTCTGCCTTTGCCCAGGGAGATGTGCGGATAACGGTGAATTTGGAATCAAGGCCAATTTCTTTAGTCCTTAGGGAAATTGAGGGGCAGTGCGGACTATCGTTCTTCTATAGCGAAGAAGTGATGGATCCTTCGATTAAGGTCTCGCTATCTGTCTCTGAAGAACCACTTCCAAAGGTGCTTAAGCAACTGTTCCAGCCCCTGGGACTCACTTATTCGATAGAGGATAATACCATTTTATTATCCAAGGCCAATAATACAAATACTTCGAAAGGTACTCGAACGCAAACGCCATCCTTTGTGGGACGTGTAATAGATTCGAGCGGAGAGGCAGTATGTGGTGCAGCTATTATTTCCTTGGCAGGTGGAGCTTATGCCATTGCCGATACGGACGGATACTTCTCTGTCTCCGCAAAGGAAGGGGAGAAGTTTAAACTGACCTGTATGGGATTTACGGATCTCATCGTTAGTGCGAAATTGGGGGGGGGTAATAGTCAGACCTTCATCTTGAAGGAAGACTTTCAAATGTTGGATGAATTGGTCTTCGTGGGCTACGGATCCCAGAAAAAAAGCGATATCACAGGGGCAATCACATCCATTAAGGCGGAAGAGCTTAACAAGATGCCTACGGTAAGTGTAGGCGAGATGCTAAGGGGTACAGCTGCCGGTGTTCAGGTAAAAATGAACAGTGCAGAGCCTGGAGGCAGTTCATCTGTTCTTATTCGTGGGCGACGCTCTCTTTCGGCCGACAATTCTCCTTTGTATATCGTGGATGGGGTGCCTATGAGTGGGATTGATGATATCAATGCTTTCGATATCGAGTCTATGGAGATTCTCAAAGATGCTTCCTCTCAATCAATCTATGGTGCCAGAGCGGCAAATGGAGTTATTCTGATTACGACCAAGAGGGGAATAGAGGGAAAAGTTAAAGTCTCCTATGATGGCTATATGTCCGTTCAGGGGATAGATCGAAATTGTGAATTCTATAACGGGGAAGAATGGGCTGCTTATCGCAAGGAGGCTTATATTCAGGCATTTGGTACCTATGATGAGGCAAGTTGTTTTCCTGGGATTATGGGCGAAGTGCTGAAGAGCGGGGAATTCGTCAACTGGGAAGAACTGATGATACATAAAGCTCTTCAGCAGAAGCACGATATTCTGGTTCAAAGCGGAAATGAAAGCACCAAGTTCGTCATCGGGCTGGGCCTTTTTCAACAGGATGGAATGGTCATTAATTCTGGTTTCGACAAAGTCTCAGCACGTATAAATATAGATCATAAGCTCAGTAAAAACTTGAGTATAGGTGCCAATCTTAATTATGTCCAGTCCTGGAAACAGACAGCGGACGGCACTTTTAATACTTTTATTTCCATGCCACCTTTGGCAAAGGTCTATGAAGATGATGCTCAGACATTGAGAAAAGATGTTACTGAAGCGGGAGAATCTCATTATAACCCTTTATGGAATATAAATAATTCTGAATATAGAACCAATATAGTCAGACAATTATATAATGTATTTCTGGATTGGAAGATAGTTGACGGATTGACTTACAAGTTAAATACGAGCATGACCAGTAGAGCTGTCGAAAGCGATACTTATCTTGGACGAAATCATACGTCATGCTTGTCTGCCGGCTATCTCGGTAAAGCTACTGTAAGCAGGAGTACAAACAATGATTATCTGCTTGAGAATATTCTTAATTATAAACAAGACTTCAAGTCTGTCCATCATTTTGATGCTACCCTAATGCAGAGTCTTAATGTTATCGATTACAAGTCGATTAGCATCAATGGAACTGATTTCGCAAATGACGACCTGTCTTATAAGGCTATAGGTTCTGCACTGAATTATGGCGTTCCTTCATATGGGCTTTCAAATAGAAAGATGTTATCTTTCCTCGCCCGTGCGAGGTATAACTATGACGACAGGTATCTTTTTACTGCTGCTGTCAGGGTTGATGGCTCTTCAGTATTCGGCAAAAATCATAAGTTTGGCTGTTTTCCATCAGTTTCTTTTGCATGGAGAATCAATAAAGAGAATTTCTTGAATAATGTGGATTGGCTTTCCAATCTGAAACTGCGTTTAAGCTGGGGCCAGGTCGGTAACCAGGGAGTCTCCCCATACACTACTCTTGGTCTAACGGAAAAATACCTTACTGAGTTTGATAAGACAGCCATCGGATATCTGCCTGACACGACTTTGTCAAATCCGGAATTGAAATGGGAGACATCCACTTCTATGAATGCAGGTTTGGATTTTGGTTTTTTCAACGGCCGGATAAGCGGCTCTCTCGAATTATACCAGACAGATACTGATGACTTGCTCATATATAAGTCTTTGAGTAACTCTACAGGTTATGTCAATCAATTGGTGAATCTGGGCGCGGTTCAAAACAAAGGCGTGGAATTGACACTCAATACTGTTCCTCTTTCAATAGGAGATTTTGAATGGATGCTGAACTTCACTTATTCAAAGAATGTGAATAAGATTATCAGAATCGATGACAGGGTGGATGAAAACGGCAAGCCTTTGAATGATGTGAATAACAAATGGTTTATCGGTCAGCCAATGAATGTGTACTATGATTATGCATTTGATGGTATCTGGCAAATCGGGGATGAAATATCAAATTCTTATATGCCTGATGCCAATCCTGGCGATATCAAAGTAAAGGATGTCAATTTGGATAATACAATCAATGCGGATGACAGGGTGATTTTCAATAGAGATCCTGATTGGATAGGCACTATCGTCTCCACTTTTGAATACAGTGGAATAGACTTGTCCTTAGAACTGTATGCTTCTGTCGGAGGATACATTTACAATGAGTATCTGACATCTTTCAATACCGGTGGAGATATGACAGGCAAACGAAACGGTATCAGGAGAAACTACTGGACGGTCAATAATCCATCCAATGAGGCTCCTGCTCCTAATATGACACAAGCTCCTGCGTACATTAATTCTCTGGGTTATCAGGATGCGACGTATTTCAGGTTGAGGAATATCCAGATCGGATACACCTTTCCTAAGAACATGATTAAAGCTTTGTCCATTCAGAGATTGCGTCTCTATGCCACTTTTACCAATGTGTGGACTAAAACGGAAGTGCTTGGCTATGGGCCGGAAGGGAATACCGGAGCATATCCGGAGCCAAGAACGGCACTTATAGGTGTAAATGTATCATTCTAAACTATTATTGAAATGGATAAGAAAATTATATCTGCTGGATTTGTTTGTACCTTGGTGCTTTGTCTATCTTCTTGTGCCAAGTTTCTCGAGGAAAATAACGAGACCCAGTACTCTGTGGATTATATTTATTCCACTCCATCAGGTCTTGAGCTTGCAATGAATGCTGTTTATTCACTGCACAGGACATTGTTAGCCGATAACAGTGGCAATGAGAGTCCTACCTGGTGGGCGCTGGAGAGGGGAACCGATATCGTGGCAACATGTGGGGGAACGGGTAATTTTTTCGGAATCTATGATCCGAATTATTTGAAGCCTTCCGCAGCTCAGGTGCTGTATATGTGGAAGATAAATTATCAGATAATAAGCCGTTGTAACGAAATTATCTGGTATGGTGAGCAGATGGAGCAGAGCGAGGAACTCAAAAGGACACTTGCACAGGCTCACGGCTTCAGGGCCCAGTCTTACTTCCATCTTTTCAGGATATTTGACAGAATTTGGCTCAATACCGTACCGGTCACATCAGAGAATGTGAATGATGAGAGGGATTACCGTGCTGCTACAGCTGCAGAGGTTTATGAACTCCTGTATTCGGATTTGAATTATGCTGCTGAGAATCTCCCATGGACTTCGTATGAGGCTGGCAGATTCAATCAGGGAGCGGCAAGACTGATTTTGGCTAAGGTCGCCCTTTGGAAGAAAGATTGGGAAACTGCTCTTCAGCAGATTGATCTTATCGACCAATCGAATGCTTTCCATCTTTTGGCTTCCACCGCTGAGGTGTTCCAAAATGCCGATCTCAATCATGCGGAAGCAATCATGGTCCAGCAATGGAGCGAAAATCCTGGAGGAAACTTCTCTGTCACCACCCCAAAAGGGAATCAGATGTGCACTTTGTTCATAGCCCAGTACAGAACGGCTCTCGGAGGTACTGAAGAGGAGTCCTGTTCTGCAGAGAACTGGGGTTATACCTTCGGAAGAATTCTTCCCAATCCATATCTTCTTTCTTTGTACGATGAAGCGAAAGATACAAGGTATAACGACTGGTATATTCACAAATACCGTAACACCAGAAAGGTATCTGTGCAGTATAGCGGTAAGCAGGTTGCTCCTGGGGAGTATCTGCCTGCCTATACTTCAGGAAGCGGGGATCCCCGCTATACTATGCCTGGTTGTACAAAATGGGGTGACATATATACAAAGACTCCTTCAGAGAAAAGAGGTTACAAGGATTTTATTCTGTACAGGCTCTCCGATGCTTATATTGTAGGTGCTGAGGCCGCGCTCAGGTTGGGAGATCAGACCAAGGCCAAATATTATTATAATAAGACTTGGCAGAGGGCCGGCAATGCAGAGTTTACTGCTTCTTTGACGATGCAGGATATCATCGATGAGGAGGCCAGAGAGTTGTCTTTCGAAAATGACAGATGGTTCTTCCTCAAGAGGCTTGGAATCCTTATTGATCAAGTGACCAAATATGCAGGAAACCCTATCTATCAGGCTTCCATGAAGGGGAGAACCAATCTTCCTGCCAATCCGCATTTCATCCGTTGGCCTATTCCGGAGTCTGAGATTATTAATATGGGAGCAGAAAACTTCCCTCAAAATGTAGGATATTAGTATGCGTAGAGTAGTTTTTTTATTAATGAGCCTTTGGGCCGTGTTGCAGATTTCTGCTCCTGTCTTCAAGACTTATGACGTGTGCGTTTATGGTGGCTCTGCGTCAGGAGTTTGTGCGTCTATTGAAGCTGCCAGAATGGGTGCAAGAGTCCTGCTGGTCTGTCAGGATGGCCACGTAGGAGGTTTGGCTACATCAGGACTTACTGCTACAGACATCAATAAGCATAGTGTAGTCGGCGGAATCGCAGAAGAGTTCTATAAGAGGATATACTCATATTACCTGGCTGAAGAGTCATGGCATAATCAAAGCCGCGAGCAGTTTATGGAGTCAACTAAAAAACGGACTTTTTCGGGCAAGAATGATTCTCGCAGAATGCAGTGGGTATATGAGTCAGGGGTAGGGGAGAGAATTATGAAAGACATGCTGGAAGAAGCCGGAGTAGAAATTCTTTATAATTCACCTATTGAACTTGTGGACGGGGTCGAGCTAAAAAAAGGCAAAATCAAGTCTATTTGTACTCTAAATGGTATCCGAATCCGTGCAAAGGTCTTTGTTGATGCTTCATATGAGGGTGATTTGATGGCGCAGGCAGGAGTCAGTTATGTGACTGGAAGGGAGGCTGTCTCTACGTATGGGGAAACATTGGCCGGAATACGTAATCATGGAATGATAAAAGGCTCAGCATTTCTTGAAAATGGACAGCTTATTCCAAGGTTGGCTCCAACTCTTTATGGAGAAATTGGGGAAGGGGATAAGCGCACACAAGCTTATTGTTACCGAGTGACTTTGACTGATGATCCTGATAATATGATTCCGCTTCGAAAGCCTGAAGAATATGACCCTGCGATGTTTGAGATGGTACTTCGCAGGATTGAATCCGATGGGAAATCCGAACTGAAGGATGTGATTACTTTCACTCCTATGCCGAATAGAAAGACAGATACCAACCATCTGGATTATATAGGCGGCAGCTTTGATTATCCGGAAGGGGATTATCAGACCAGAAAAGAAATCGCCGATGAGCACCGTCTTTATGCCGAAGGGATGTTATGGTTTCTCGGTCACGATGAAAGGGTGCCCGAGACTATGAGGCAGGAGATGGCAAGATGGGGATGGCCAAAGGATGAATTTATGGACAATGGCTCTTTCCCACATCAGCTTTACATCAGGGAAGCCAGAAGAATGCTTGGGGAGTATGTTATGACTCAACATAATATCGAAGGAAAAAGAAATGAGGAGATTACCCATCCTGTCGGTATGGGCTCCTATCCGATGGATTGTCATTTTGTCTCATATGTAGCTCAAGGGGACAGCATTATGATAGAAGGTGGAATCTTTGTCCCGACCAAGCCTTATCAGATTGATTATGCTGCACTGGTACCGAGGGCGGAAGAATGCTCTAACCTGCTGGTGCCTGTGTGCCTGTCTGCATCTCACGTGGCTTATTCCTCCATACGGATGGAGCCTGTGTATATGGTGCTTGGCCAGTCTTGTGGTACGGCTGCTGCTATGGCCGCCAAGTCCAAATGCTCTGTCCAAAAAATAGACAGAGATAGTCTTGTGGCTCGATTAAGAGCTGATGGTCAGATACTTGAATATAATGTTAACACTAAAATAAAATGAGATACTCAAAAGTAATTTTTCCCCTGATGCTGATGGGACTTGCTCTCGTTTCTTGCAGTAAGGAGAGGGAGACGATAATACCGCAGGGCTCAGATGTCAATGAGGCAACGGTATTTTGCATTAATAACGAAAGCGGTGTTTGGAGGCTGTACAAGAACGGTGAGGAATGGCTTGCCAAGGGTGCAGCGACCAACCGTAATTATAAGAGAGTTGCCGAATTGGGCGGTAACTGCATAAGAACTTATTCGACTTCGGAAGAGACTACTCCGAGCATTCTCAGTGAGGCATACAAGAACAACCTATACGTTCACATGGGTCTTTATATCTCAAGGGAGAGGGATGGATTTGATTATGACAATGAAGAGAAGGTCGCCGCTCAGCTTGAGAATTGCCGTAGTTTGGTCCGACGCTTCAGAAATCATCCGGCGGTCATGTGCTGGAGTATAGGAAATGAGGCTGAATCGATGTATAAGAATACTAAACTTTGGACGGCTATCAACGATATCGCCAAGATGATTCATGAGGAAGATCCAAATCATCCTGTAACCACTACGCTTGCCAGTTCAAATGTGGCAAATGTAAAGCTGATAATCGAGATGGCTCCGGAACTGGATTTTCTATGCATCAACTCATATTATCCAAATCCTATGAATATTCAGGCCAATCTTGAATCGGCCGGCTGGACCAAACCCTGGATGCTTACCGAGTTCGGACAGCTGGGAACTTGGACTACAAGTGTACCCAAGACTTCATTTGGCAGCTTGATTGAGGAAACAAGTACACAGAAAGCTGAGAAATATAAGGAGATATATGAGAAAGCGGTTATTCCTAATCTGGATAATGGCTGCTTGGGTTCTTTCCCTTTTGTCTGGGGGTATCAGAATCATGGAGAAGTGTTGACCTGGTATGGCCTTTTCGATAAATCCGGAAATACATTCGGAGCTGTTGATGAGATTCAACATTACTGGACAGGAAAGTATCCGGAGAAGCTGGCACCTGTAATTGCTGATCGTACTGCTATGGTTATGAATGGGAAGATTGCCGATGACAGCATAGTGGTCAGTCCATCCAGCGAGAATACGGCATCTGTCAGTGCTTCGTCCCCTTGGGGCTCCTCACTTTCATATAAGTGGATGATATATCAGGAGGGAAGTGCAGACACCGACGGGAGCCTGCCAGAAGGCATAAGCGGTCTGATAGAGAATGAAACTTTGCAGACTATCGCTTTTACGGCTCCTAAGGCAGCCGGCAACTATCGTCTTCTTGTATTCGTCAGGGATACAAACAGGAAGGCTGCTCTTTCAGTAATTCCATTCTGTGTTAAATAGGTTTTTGGGCGATGAAAAAAATTACGATAATAATGGTGACTCTTTTCTCACTTGCCTTGATTGGTTGTGAGGAAAAGAATATTGTTGATGTGAAAGAAGATCACGGAAGTCTAAGCATGACTTTGATAGGAGAAGCTCCTGTGCTTGCCTATCCGGAAGATAATGTACATTATAATCTTAATGTCAGTTATAGTGAAGGACTGAAGTCTGTGTACACATCTATTGACGGAGTAATCGTCGATGGTTCGGAAAAGACATATGAGGGTACCACAGAAGAGGTGCTATATTCTTTCGGTTATATATTCAGTGCAGAGCAAATAGGCCAGTCCATAGATTTTGTCTTTACGGCAGAGGGCGTGGACGGCTATAAGCATAGCATTGATTATCCCGTGTATGTCCGTTCGATTTCCGAGACCGTAACCCTTTCTCTACCGGAAGAACTGCCTTCCGAAGTAATTATGGGTGAAAGTGTGGAGTTCGATGTTAAGGTGTCTACCGGATACAGCATCGCGAAGATAAGGACATTTAAAAACGGGGTGGAATTGGCATCCCTTACCAAGACAGAGGGATTTGCTTCCAACAAAGAGGATGCTTATCATTTTGTCTATACCACTACCTCGGAAGACGGAGGAAAGGATATTGCCTTCGTATTTGAAGTCAGCGATGTCAAGGGTAATTTCGGAACGGCAGATTATAAACTTCATGTCAGGAAAGGAGAACCTAAGGCACTGTATTCTGAAATCTTCGATACTCAGATAAGTATTTCCGGAACAATTGCTTTCGACACCACTGAAGGCGGTATCAGCGGGAATACTGCAACTCAGTTTACGCCTGCTAACATTTCTTCTTATAATGGTGACAATGCGGAAGTTACAGAAGGAATAAAAGAGGGTCTCACAGTATATGATGGAGATAAGACTTTCATTAATTACACTTCAGACGGGACTCAGATCTGTCTTTCCAAATATGCATATTCTTCGATGAAGCTGATATCAGGCACCTATGCCTGGGCACGCAGGGCGGGAAACGGTTGGCTTAACATAGCAGGAATCAAATTGCATGGTTGCACTGACCTTACGCTTGCATTTGATCAGTGTGGTGGTTCAGTTAAAGTTGAGTATTCTCTCGATGGAGAATCTTGGACAGAGATATGTAAGAGCAGCACCACGGACAATGTCAGGTCTGATTTCACTGTGCAGTCTGGAACAGAGAGCATACAAATCAGATTTACTGAAGATTCCGGTTCTGCACATCTTAGATTTGACAATATCACATTGAAGGGAGAGTAAAAGGAGATGAGACAATTATTTATTAGGCTGGCCATAGCTGCAGTTAGTGTCGTGCTTGTCAGTGGATGTGCAACTCGGGATTATGACCTGTGTGTCTATGGAGGAACTTCGTCCGGTGTCGTAGCTGCATATTCTGCTGCAAAGAGTGGTTTGAAGGTGGTTCTGGTGGAACCTACAGAGCATTTCGGGGGCATGACTTCCGGCGGACTGGGTTTTACGGATATAGGAAACAAACAGGTTATCAAGGGGGTGGCCAAGCAGTTTTATCGCAAAGTGGGGGAACACTATGGCTGTCTTGAGCAATACATCTTTGAACCTTCGGTAGCGGACAGTATAATGCGCTCATATTTGAAAGTGGACGGTCTTACTGTATTGAGTATGCACAGGCTGGCATCGGTCGAAAAAGATGAAAGCCGTATCCGTCGGATAAGGGTGGAGCGCTCCGATAAGCCGGAGAAAAATACTTTCATAAGTGCCAAGTATTTTATAGATGCATCATATGAAGGGGATCTTATGGCCCATAGTGATGTGGAGTATTTTGTCGGCAGGGAAGGAAATGAAAGGTATGGAGAGACTTTGAATGGAGTGGAGATGATGACAGGTCACCAATTTCCTGATGGCATCGATCCCTTTATTGAGCCAGGAAATCCTGCAAGCGGACTTCTGTGGGGTATCTCCGACAGGAAACTTGCCGAGACGGGTTCTGAAGACAGTTTGGTGCAGGCTTATAACTACCGTATATGTCTTACAGACGTTCCCGAGAATATGATTCCTATCGAGGAGACGGAAGATTATGACCCTTCCAGGTACGAACTTCTGCTCAGACTGATGCAGGCCCAGCCGGAAAAGAAATCTCTGAATGATTATTTTATCTGGAGCAGGATGCCGAACGGTAAGACAGATATCAATAACCGAGGTGGTTTCTCTTCCGATATGATTGGGATGAATCATTTGTATCCAGAGGCTAGTTATGAGCAGAGAGACTCGATTTTGGCGGCCCATATAGCATATACCAAGGGACTGCTCTACTTCATAGGTCATGACGAAAGAGTCCCGGAGATATTGAGAAAGAAGATGCTGCAGTGGGGATATCCAAAGGATGAGTATGTGTCCAATGGCCACTGGACTCCTCAGATTTATGTCAGGGAGTCGCGCAGGATGATAGGGGAGTATGTGGCTACTCAGGCTGACTGTCAGGGACTTGTATGTCCTTTTGATGGTGTGGCTATGGCGGCTTATCAGATGGATTCACATAATTGTCAGAGGGTTGTGGTCGTTAAAGACGGAGTTCCTATGGTTAAGAATGAGGGTAATGTCGAGGTGGGCGGAGGACTGCCATATCCGATTTCTTACCGTTCCCTCACTCCGAAGAGACAGGATTGTACAAATCTTCTTGTACCTGTCTGTCTTTCCGCCAGTCATATCGCATATGGCTCTATCCGAATGGAGCCCGTATTCATGGTGCTGGGTCAAGTATCTGCTCTAGCCGTGGTGCAGGCGATACACAGGGGTAATTGTGATGTTCAGGATGTTGATAGTCGGGAGATAAATGTGCTTATGGATGAAAATCCCTTTATGGACGGAAGCCAGGCGGATATCTTGATTGACGATAATGATGCGAATGTGACTATGAGCGGGGCTTGGAGCAGAGTAGAGGGGCGTGGAGGATATGGATTGTCATACTGTCGTGCGGATGCTTTTTCGGGAGGAACGATTGATTATAAGACTATCATTCCATCAGATGGTACTTATACTCTCTATACTTACCAGCCAGTCAAGGGCCAATTGTCCTCTTCCCTCGATGTTCGAGTAAAGTTTAATAACAAAAATTATCTAATCAGCATTCCGAGATCTGAGATGCATGTTTCAGGTCAGACTACGACAACTTGGGTTCCTATAGGGGAGTATCATTTCGGTAAGAATGATGAGGTTTGTGTGTCTATTCTCGCCGATGAAGCTGACGCTGCGGCACGTGCCGATGCTGTTCTATTTGTAAAGCATTGATTATGAAAAAATATTTGATTACTTTTTTGTTGGCTTTTTGTCTTGCCTTTATTCCTTCTGCTGCACATCAAGAGGTGGATAATATTGTGGAAGAGATTATGTCAAGGATGAGTCTGGACGATAAAATCGGACAGCTTCACCAGATTGACGGCAGGACTGATCTCACAAAAGTGTGTGATATGATACGGAAGGGTCAAGTATCTTCCATCATGAATATAGTCGATGCCTCCGTCATCGATTCTCTGCAGAGGATAGCAGTAGAGGAGAGCCCTTCTGGTATCCCAATACTTTTCGCAAGGGATATCGTTCACGGTTTTAAAACTATTCTGCCAATTCCGCTTGGCCAAGCGGCGTCTTTTGACGATGCTCTCATCTGCAGTGCAGCTCGAAATACTGCACTGGAAGCAACGGAAATCGGTATAAAATGGGCTTTCGCTCCTATGATGGATATAGCGAGGGACCCGAGGTGGGGAAGGATTGCAGAAGGTTTCGGGGAGGATCCTTATTTGGCATCCAGATTGGCAGTCTCTGTAGTGAAAGGATATCAGGGCGATTCTTTGAGTGATGAACTATCGATGGCTGCCTGTGCCAAGCATTTTGCTGGCTATGGTGCGGCTGAAGGTGGCCGGGATTATAATACCACTTATGTTCCTGTAAGGTCTTTGTATGATACTTATTTTCCTCCATTTAAGGCTTGTGTCGAAGCGGGAGTGGCCTCTTTTATGTCATCTTTCAATGATAACGATGGGGTTCCTGCGACTGGGAACAGATGGCTTTTGACTGAAGTTCTCAGGGATGAGTGGGGGTTTACAGGCATGGTTGTATCGGACTGGGGTTCAGTCGGGGGCCTTATTCCTCACGGCGTGGCAAAGGACAAGAAGGAGGCTGCAAAGATCTGTTTGGAAGCCGGATGTGATATGGATATGATGTCGTATTCCTATCTAAATAATCTTAAGGAACTTATTGCGGAGGGTGATGTCAGTATGTATGTTGTTGATGAAGCAGTAAGGCGCGTGCTTAGGCTGAAGGTGAGACTTGGTTTATTAGAAAAACCTTATACGAGAAAGACTTCGGAAAGCGTGATTTATTCAGAAAATGTCTTGGAGACAGCTTGCAGGCTTACCGAGGAATCTTCTGTTTTGCTTAAAAATGACGGGATTCTGCCATTAGGTGAAGATATTAAGACTGTTCTTGTTACTGGTCCTATGGCTGATGCGGCTTATGACCAGATGGGAACTTGGGCTCTTGACGGGGATAAGGCACATACGCTTACTCCTGTCGAGGCTATCCGAAAGAATCTGCCTTCAGGCGTCAAGCTCATTTATGTCAATTCTCTTGATTATCCGAGAGATAAGAGTACGGACGATTTCAAGGCGCTGAAGAAGGCTGCCCGCAAAGCTGATGTGCTGATTGCTTTCGTCGGGGAGGAGCAGATGATGTCTGGAGAAGCCCATTCCCTGTCTGATCTTCATCTTCAGGGCCAGCAAAGTGAAATGCTTGAAGCCTTGGCTTCTACAGGGAAGCCTTTGGTAACGGTGTTTATGGCAGGAAGACCTCTTGTAATCGCTTCTGAAATGGAGCTTTCCGATGCTGTTCTGTATATGTGGCATCCTGGAACCATGGGAGGACAGGCAGCATATAATCTCCTGTGGGGAAAGGCTAATCCTTCGGGAAAACTGCCGGTAACTTTCCCTCGAAATGAGGGACAGATACCGATTTATTATAATCATAAACATACCAGTCATATAGCCAAGGGCACGGAAGGCAATCTGGACAATGTTCCAAGAGAGATGCCTCAGTCTGTTATGGGGCATACATCTTCCTATCTGGATGTGGCTCCAACTCCACTCCTGCCTTTCGGTTTCGGACTGTCATATACGACTTTTGAGCTGAGCAATCTCAGGGTGGAGACTCCTGAAGTTCGGGCTTCGGATTCTGTAGTAGTCTATGTTGATGTGAAGAATACAGGAGATAGGCAAGGTTGTGAAGTTGTTCAGGCTTACACAGGGCGAAAAAGTGCCTCGACAACACGTCCGATGAAAGAACTGAAAGCTTATGAAAGAGTGAGCCTCGAAGCAGGGGAGTGCAGAACGGTCAGACTGGAGATTCCGGTTGAAAGTCTGGCATTTTGCCGCAAAGACCTAAGCTGGGGAACTGAGCCGGGCAATTATGTCCTGACTGTGGGCACATCGAGCGAAGGAGGTCTGGTGTCATATTTTAAGTTGAATTATTAATTTAAACACAAATACTTATGCCAATGAAACAATCATTTGAACCATTTCAGAAGAAAACCTATGTGGCTCCTGAAATACAATCTTTGATACTGCATTCTCAAGCAGTGCTATGTTTATCTTATCAACCGGAAACTTACGATAGTCTTGATGACTGGGAAGAAGGAAACATCGGTTGGTTTTAATGAACTAAAATAAATGACATTATGAAAAGAACTTTTAATATTATTATGATGGCAGCTTTAGTTGCTGCAGTGTCATGTCAGAAAAATGAGACTAATTTTTCGGAGAAGGAAGAAAGTCAAGTCGTGCTGTATGCTAACGAGAGCTCTTCCAAAACTATTCTGTCAAGTGACTTCAAAGTGTCCTGGGTGGAAGGAGATGCCTTGACAGTCTTCAATGCTGAGGCTGGAAGCAGTACTTATTCAGATAATTGTCGATTTACTATCAGCGAGACAGCGACTGGTAAATTTATCAAGGATGCCGATGACAAGGCTCTCGTTACGGAATGTGCTTCTTATGACTGGTATGTGTGCTACCCTTATATGCAGTATGGTTCCAATCCTGGCGGAACCAAAGGCTATACTGTGGCACTTGCTCCCATGCAGGTCGGTTATAACAACAATAATCATGTGGCCGGGAATGATATTATTGCAGGAAAGGCTTTGGCTGTCGCAGATGGTACTGCGCCAAATGTCGGTCTTCATCATGTGGGGACATTGCTGAAATTTACTGTAGTCAATAATTCCGGTAAGGCTTCCAGCATTACAGGTCTTACTCTTAATGCTTCTGCCGGGGGAAGCTATATTACCGGTTCTTTCACTATGAATTGGGGTGCAGAGGGAGTGAATCCAAGTCTGGATGCCAATCAGATGGGAAGCAGCAAGTCTTATACCTGTGCCTTGTCGGTAGTTCAGAATAACGGAACTGCTGAAGTTCCTGATTATCAGCCTATCGAGACGACGATTGAAAATGGGGAAAGTGTGGATCTCTATATTGTAGTGGCTCCGTTTACAATCCCTGCCGGCAAGTCCCTCAACCTTACTGTCACTGGTTCTGCAGGTACAGCCACGCTTACCAAGACATTCTCTGAAGAGACGAAGTTCGCTGCCGGAACATATAATACTGCGACTCTTCCTTATGAACCGATTAATATAGTCTTTACAGAGACTTTTGGGGAGAATAGTGTTGCTAAGGAAAAAGTTCCTTCTTATGGAAAGGCTGGTTTGACGACAGCTGTCGAGTCGGATAAAGAGAATTATTCTTATTCTATTACTGGAAATGCTTCGATTGCAGCTGGAACTAACACTCATAAGATTAATAATCCGAATTACTACGGAACAGTGATTGAAGGTGCAGCTGTAAAACTTCCTGCTACTTCTGCTACAACTGCAAATTCTGGTCTTTATATCAAGGGCATAAAGGTAAAGGCTAATACCACTTATATCTTTAAATATAACAAGTCCAAGGGCTCATTAAAAGATACTGGAGAGTACAACACTACTACAGTATTCAAATATAAGGACAATACTGTAGATTCTTGGAATACAGTCAATTCCACGACAGAAGTAGGTACTATCACACAGGAGTTCACGACTGGTGATTATACGGTTCTGGATATAGGCGTAGAGGCTACAGACAGAAATCCGGCTGGTACTATTACATACTATCCAGCCCTCGACCTCTTCCAGCTTATCGAAAAGTAAAGAACGTCAAATAATAGAAAGTTATATCACTCTCTGTCGGCGCGTTTGAGCTCTGTGGAAAGGCTCCGCGCGCCGACAGGGCGAATAACTTTCGCGCTGTTGCATCTGGCACGAACTCATCCATTGCGCTTGGAGTTTGTTCCTGAGTTGCCTTTGACATTGTATTCGGAACGGCTGTGTGGCGAAAGAATTTGTGAGATAAGTTCAGATAACGGCACCTAACATGGTTTAGACCTTTTCTTCATAATACTTCTCGGCAAGCGAGGCGTTGAATGCTACGCGGTCCTCCATTGAAGAGCATGGAGCCGCGTGATTGAAGTCATCTACTTCTTTCAAATATCGCTCTCGGGCGCGCCGCTCACGCTTGAAGGTCTTGACCGTCTCCTCGGCTGTCTTCTCGAACTTGATGACGTTGGTGATGGAGAGGCTCAGTGTTACTCCTTCCACGTCGTGGTCGGTCCCCATATAGGCGAAAGACCAGCCCTGCTTCTTCAAGTGCTCGATCATTTTCTTGATGGCGGCCAGGTTGTACTCATGGGAATCGTTCTCATAGCCGTCGGTAATGATGGTCACGACTACGGAGTAATTGTCATCCCCTTTCAGCTGTTTCTCCAGTTTGGTCAGCGTGCGCCCCATCGCATCATAGAGTGGCGTGCAGGCACCAGGGACGTAGGTCTCCTCCGTCAGGATGGTCGCATCGCCGCTGTGTGCATTCCAATACACTTCATCAATAGACGCACTGTCGAACAGAACAAGCGTAAAGTAATGCTCCTGCGTCTTGTCAAACTTCTTGGCGGCAGCCTTCACGCCGCCCAGCACTTCATTATAGCCCATAATGGCTGGCTTCTGAATATCCCACATGGAACCGCTGCGGTCCATGATGATCACGTTGTAAACCCTTGTCTTTTCAATCATCTTTTCCATAATGCGTCTCGTTTTAATTATTAATTGTGTCATTATGACGCAAATATAAAACAATATTCCGAACCCTCCAAATTTTTCGCGTCAGAATGACACAAAATTTTGCAAATAGCCCGAAATCACCTATCTTTGCAGGGCAATGGGAAAGAATTTCACATACGATCCCGGTGCGGAATTCCCGTATCAGTATCGCTACGAGCACATGGCCGTAACGACTGATTGCGTAATCTTTACCTATGAAGACCGCCAACTTAAGGTCTTGCTGGTCTGTCGCGGTAGTGAGCCGTATAAAGGAAGCTGGGCATTCCCCGGTGGTTTCCTGCAACAGAACGAGACTGCGAAAGACGGAGCACTTCGTGAACTGCGTGAAGAGACTGGCCTGGAGGCTGCCGCCATCGGTGAACTTGGCGTTTTCTCTGACCCGAACCGTGACCCTCGCGAACGCGTCATCACCATTGCATACTATGCGCTGGTCAAGCCCTCCGAAGTCATAGGCGGAGACGATGCTGACGAAGCTGCCTGGTTCCCTATAGACCAACTTCCCGAACTTGCCTTTGACCACGACAAGATCTTCGAGGCTGCTTTAGAGCGCCTTCGTAGAGACATCCATTTCGAGCCCATCGGCTTTGATCTTCTGGACGATACCTTCACCATCCCCGACCTGCAGCGACTCTACGAAGTCATCCTTGGGGTCAAGTTCGACCGTCGAAACTTCCAGCGAAAGATTATGGCCTCCGGAATCCTTGAGGAGGCTGATGCTCCGGCTTTAGACGAATCCGCAATGCTTTATGAGGCTGCACCTGCGCCCATAATGATGGCCGACATGGACTTCTTCGCCGCCATGCCAGAGCCGATGATGGAGGAATGCTGCCTGAAGACTGCCATGGCAGAATCGGAACTACCTCGTTCTCGCAAAGGACGTCCCGGTCGTGTTGCATCCCATTTCCGTCTCAATCGCGCCAAGTATGACGAGATGAAAGAAGATGGCGGGAAAACCGAGTTCTAGCCCATTTAAATCGCTGGTCCTGTTACGCCATTTTTTTGGGGGGGGCTTGCCTCGTGAAATTCATCGCGCACGGCAAAGTCCATTCTACGTGCGTGAGTGGCATATCCTTGTGCTCAACGGCATCAATTTGGGTGCCATTGAGCACCTTACGGATTGTCTTATTACTGATAATCAGTGTGTTAAGTATTGTCGATGTGCTCGATGTTTTTCTTGAAGGCAATTCTTCCAATTTGCGAGTTGCTTGTGGAGTGTTTTCTTTTATTGATCACCGCAGAGCGAAAGTTATTTCCGCGCACTGTCGTCGCGCCTGAGCTCTGTGGATGGCTCCGCGCGCCGACCGGGCAGAAT
>CAMGFA010000008.1 GCA_946055165.1 uncultured Bacteroidales bacterium | reverse complement strand
TCTTTATCAAAGGCTTGCATTTTTATTGACAAGCCGCTTTGCGGAATTTAGGATATTCTAATCTGATGAACAAAATGCGTTTCTTTTAATGCTTTGAAATTCATTATTCCAATTGTTTTTCTCATAAATGGAATATTCTCCTTTGCCACTAATGGCGACCACAATAAAATGATATTCTCTGAGATTTGCAAATCGTCTTGACGCGCTTAATGATTCAATGACAGATCCAAACACTTTGTTCAGTCTTTCTGAAGTGACTGCACGAGAACGTTTGGATAGTCCATAAACTACTGTATATGAGATAGCAATGTTGAAATTATTCTTATTATCCAGCAGTTTAAGGTAATCAAATGCAACCCCTTTTGTGTTGAGACATTCCGACATCTTGAACTCAATTGCAATAGATGGGTTTTTCAAGTTCCCTATTGCAAAATCGATAAAGCCAGGATATCCGTTATCGTCAGGGATGTATTTCCCATTCTTTTGACTGTACTTTGCCTCCCCGTACTCTCCCTTTCGACATGTTGCCCATTCTGGATGCAAATTAGTACTTCCATTAAATACAACAGGACAAACGTTTTGTATTTCTCTGGAGAAGAAATGATGAAGATATCTCTCATTGAAATGCAGGCCAGGATTTTCTGTAATTTCCTTTGTTGCACTGCATAATATCGGTTTTATATCGCCGTAAGATAACACTTCATCATTGCCCAAATCAAGCTCGTAATCAACATGTGCTATTGGCCACTTTAGCTTATCTCCGCAATGTAGCTCCTTATTTCCAAGAGCGGTTGTGTAGCGATAAAACTTAATTTTGCGGTTATCGCACAATTCTTTCAATTCCGGATAATAGTCAATATCAGATAGATTTTCTTTTTGGGGATAGCATAGTATTACGCCAATCAAAGCATCATTGAGTCCGAGATAACACTCCTTAGATGATTTTGTCAATAATCGCATCTCTCTTTCGTGTTTCCAACAGACATTTTTGGTATAGAAAATATCATGCAGATGTGCTTGAATAAAGTCACTCTCGGTTTTCCTCTCCAAACCATGGTTATTCCCATATTCAAAATCTCTATACTCAATCTTCAATTTTGACTGGTCAACAGGTCTATTTATATACTCGCCATAAGTATTTACCAACTTGCTTTTATTGAACACAAGGCATACCCCTTCTCCTTTTTGGGCATAATACCCCCACATACAATCAATTGCAAAGCCTCTTTGTCCACTAGAATCATCAACAAGGCTTATTGATTGATATTCGGAAAGCAGTTCTGACATAATTTGCGGATTATAGCATATATAATCCCTGCGGACTTCATCAATATCATTCATGTTCTGAAAGCGACCAAATTTTAAGGTATTACTTTCAATTATCTTTTGGGCACTTTCGTATGAAGTATAATGGAAGACCAAGTTCCCGTTATATGTCATTTCGTTTGCATTCTCTATCATTGTTTTAGAGTGAGGGTATTATTTTGCTTTAAAAGAAGGAATAAGTCTGCCTTTCCGCGGCGGTTTGCAGTACGGCAGGGACGTTCGTGTAGAAGTCGAAGCCGGTGCGGGACTCGATGTCGTCAATGGTGGTGACTGTCGGAGCGACATTTTTAGAGTTCGTATCGAAAAGATACGCGCAACCTACTGCGTCGGTCATTACTCCCGGACTTGAGAAACTGCACTTCATCAGGCATTTCCAGTAGCCGGAAGGTGCTTGACATTCAACTCCGCTCTTGTCGGGAACAGTTGCCAGCGTGCCTTCGAACAGCGGTCCGGTCACCACATAGAGCGTATCAGTTCCGCTCGTGACGGTAGCCACTCCCTGCACTTTGCTCTCCAATGTGTTCCACTGTCCCTGATTGAGATCGGAGTACTGGGCAGTCATATTGGTGTAGTAGAAGGTCTGCTTGTTCTGCTCCACAGTTGTCTGGCGGTCGTTCGAAGCCACCTGATGGCCACGGTCATAGCTGAGTCCGGAAGATGATGAGGAGGATGAATATGCTCCACTCAAATTCTGCTGCCAGCTCTGGTCAATTGCAGGGTCATAGGCCCAAGCTTCGTTTCTTCTAACATCATTATCCTTGAAATCACCGCTGTTCGATGTGGCATAAGCCACCCACAGAGCTGACTTATAGGTCTTGTCGTAGAGGAAACTATAGTTCCTGACCACCTTGCTATTATACTCATAGGTGTGGGTCACCACCTTCTGGTTGGCATCAGAGGTGTTGTAGCGGCAAGCCTTCGTACTCCCATAAGTCTCAGAGTATGTGTTGTGACAATAGCGGCCCTCGTACAGGGTATTGCTTGTGCTTACGGCCGATGCGTACGTGGCCGGCATCTCGTAATTTGTCAGCCAGGTGCTGATGGAAGCAGTAGTGAAATATGCTTCATCAGAGCAGAAAGTTTCTTCCATTGAGGAATAATCACCTGTGCCCTGAACGGTTACATAATACTGAAAATAGTACTTTGTGCCCGGTGTGAGGCCTGTGAGGATTCCTGTTGAGGAAGGCTGTGTGAGGTTTCCGGAGCTCGTGCCATAGACGAATCCGGAGTCTGTAACTGTGCCCGATACTGAAGAACAAGAGCCAGACAGGGTTGCCCCTGTCTGACTGATATTCGAGTATCCGGCTGTTACGCTAGCGCTGGGTTTTTGCCCACCGGCGCCTCCGCCGGATGGGAGTCATTCGGCAGTCTTATAACCAACGGTGATATAATAGCACTTTACACCTTTAGAAATACCTGTGATAGATACTGTTACTACATTTCCATCAGCTGTTTTTGTGCTTGTGACTGTCACATCTGAGTCAGCATTAAGTGTGCCTGAACCTATCTCAATCTTACCTACCTTGAGAGAAATAGTTCCGGCAGTTCCTGAGAATCCACCAAACTTGCCTTCTATTGAACTAACTTCTGCATCTAAAGGAAGAGTTGTGATAAATGTTATGCTCGTAGCTGGTTTTTTACTTGCCCCTACCTGACTATAAGTTGGTTGTTGAGTAAACGATTCACTTGTTATATCCGTCGTAATTGTCCAAGAGTTTTTGCAATTATCGTTTGCGCTAACACTCTTAGAATCTATCTTCACATTGTTGGTTCCGAAGGTAATGGTTGCAGTCTTCTCTACCTTTTTTGAACCAGCGGTGTATTTCTTTGAGGCGATATCACTTGGTTTGTGTCCGTCGCGGAAGGCTTTTGCCTTAATGGTTTGACCATCTTCAAGAGTAACTGCACCGGTATATTCAGCACTTGTTTCATTAGGGTCTGTTCCATCAGTTGTGTAACGGATTGTAGCATCTACTGTTGCACATTCAATGGTAGCTAAAGCGCCGTCCAAAGTGATTACCGGAGTCTCGCAAGGAGCAGCATAGGTCAACTCAGTCCAATCTGTCGGGCAAAGCTCCCAAGTTCCCTTATATTCCATCCACTTACACTTGGTGAGAGTACCGCTGACCCAACCACCTGCTACCCACTCTTCAGGGCAAGCAATATCTCCGAATAATTCAATCTCCTGCGTTCCAACAGTAAAGTAAACACCACGACGAGCTTTTGCAGAAGTTGTATAGAACTTCGTTATTTCCTCATTAGTAAGAGTAACAGTTACATATGCACCTTCTGAAGTAGGAGCTCCAACTTTAATAAGGTCAGCGACAGAGGCATAAACTGGTATTACATCAGCATTCAAGAAGTTAGCAGAAACTGTAACATTTGCTCCTGGCATTGTGAAGCTATTCTCGCTTACATATACGGTCTTGCTGGTTGACTCGTTTGTGACAGTCCAGCTATCAAATTCATATCCTGGAGCTGCACTTGCCTCAAGGGTGATAGCATCTCCAACCTGTGCTTTGGTTACCTCTTCACCATCTTTCTTAACGGTGAATGAACCACCTTCGCAGGTAGCCTTAGTGATAGTGTAGTCAACCTTGCTGAATGAGCCGGAAACGGTTACGTTCTTAGCTGGCATGTTGAACTTACCGTCGGTAACAGTAATCGCAGTCCCGTCTGCATCCTTTACTGTCCAGACATTGTTGAACGCATAGCCTTCATCAGGAGTTGCGGTAAGAAGAATTTCTGCGCCTTCTTCAGCTGAAGCCGAGCTTGCAGCGAGAGTACCGCCAGTCACAGTAGCTACACTAACTGAGTATTTAGGCGTACCCGGATCAGAAGAACCAGACTTCTTATAAATCTGTACTTCCTTTTGTCCAGATGAATAGCAAGAGAAAATTGGAGGGTTATTAGATGAATTATAACGTATAATATTCCTTGTATTATCCCCATTGGCTTTTATTGTAGCATTATTACTACTTATTGTAATAGTCCAAGAACCATTAGCATCAAAGGTTTCTTTTGTTTTTAAGTAGTTGCTACTACTACTTGCTGCATACAAATAGCCAGAACCAGTAAACAAAGAGAATGTATTTGTATTAGTACCTTCGCCAAGAGTCAACTTTTGAACCTCATTGGTAATTGTAACAGTATTGTCTGCATTCTTAGTAATAGCTGTATGATCTCTATTATTACCCCTATCAGAAGACATCGCAAAATCTGCAGAAGCAGCAACGATTACAATTACATCCCCCACTGCCAACTCTGAAGCATCTGTTACAAGAGACCAAGTTTCTGGTTTATCTTTCCAAGTAATATTCTCCTTCTTAACCTTGTAGAGTTTTCCAGCGACATAAGAGCCAGAGGTAGCCTTACTGATTGTGAAGGTCTTGGTAGCGGTCTCTACGGTAAGTGTCATCTTGGTGTAAGAGGTCGGGAGGACATTGAACCAAAGAGTGAAATCATTGGCCGTCTGGTCAGTGGTAGTGAGCACAATCTCAGAAAGGCCAGTATCATAAGACATTTCCTTCGTGTCAAGAAGAACAGTCTCAGCTGCAATTGCAGCTTTCTCGCCTTCAACCTTAAGAGTTGCCTTTTTGATAGCTTCGTTAATGCCGCTGGTGAAGTGGAAGTAGGCAATGGCGGTCTGGCGATCCATCTTAAAGACGATGTCTTTGCCTGCTTCATCCTTTCCGGCCTCGGCATTTTCTGCAAGAGCGGAGCCAATCATAATGTCGTACTTGCTATTGTATGCATTGCCTTTCTGAGTACGGTTTGAACCGAAATCCACATAATCGTTTACCGGAACTGGATATGCAGCTTCATACATCCAGTCTCCCTTCTCACCAGAAATAGTTGCCTCAAATGAGGAACCAATCCATTTTCCAGTAGTAATTGAAGGGTCTGCATAGTTAAATGAATACGAAATACTAATCTCATCATTCACCTCCCACGCAGCCTGGAAAGCAGTTTCGCCTTCGTTCGGGGTAAGTGTGGCTTTGGTGGAAGTTGGATCGGTGTTCTCGGTGCCGAAGTGAACAGTTACCTTTTTTCCTTCGACAACATCAGGAGTAAGTTCATTTTGTGCGCAAGACACAAAAGCCATAGCTGCAATACCAGCAGCAAACAATGTTCTAACAAACTGTTTCATAAGGCATAGACGTTTAACTCCAGTTGTCTGAATCATCTTCCGTGTTTCCTGAGTCAAAGTTACGAAGACCTTGCTCATTGTAGCTGTCATTCAGCAGCAAATTAGCATCGCTCATCAACTCGAGAGCGGTCATTTCGGGAGCCTGGTACGACTCCCTGCTTCCAATAAATTTTGTGTTTGTCATAATGTATGTAATAAATGATTTGATTGTGATCGGCAGACACGATAAAAAAGAACGCGAGAGCATCACGCTTCGCGCATTTTTCATATTTGATGAGGAAATTATCCCTTGACCCTCCATTATACCCGAAAGGCCGGCCAGCTACAAAAACAACTCCTTTGCTAACCCGAGACATTCTTACTTACTTTGACGCCGCAAAGATAGTCAATGCCCCGCAATAAAGCAAAAAAAAGGTGGAACTTAATCCACCTTTTCTGCTTTTATTACACAACTTGAATAGACTCCCGGCAATTTCAGCTCCAGTCCCGTATTCATCAGGAACTTGCCGCTGAAAATCTGCCCTTCCCAGCCTTCGGGAGCACCCGCGGCATTGAGCTCAGTGAGCCTGTAGCAGGCATCGGGGTCCAGGCCGTCGAAACGGAAGCGCGGCTTGTTCTGGTTCACGTACTGGCGGATTTTATAGGCGAAGAACACCGCCTGCTTTTTGTCTTCCGAAACAAGCACCTGGCTTGCGTAGCCGGTATTGTCGTACGGCGAAATCATCCTGTACAAGTCACCCTGCTGCACTATCGGGCGTATGTCCTTGTAAGTGGAGAAAGCCTTGCGGGCAAACTCGAACTCATCGGCCGAAAGGTCCGATGGCTTCATCTCCATCCCCAACCTTCCGCTCATTGCAACATCGAAGCGGAACTTCAGAGGCAACTCCCTGCCGGTCTGGTGGTTGGGCGATGCGCTCACATGCTGGGCCATTGCGCCTGTAGGGAAGAACATCGAAGTACCCCACTGGATGAAGAGCCTCTGCTCAGCATCGGTATTGTCACTCACCCAGAACTCGTCGAAATAAGGCATAAGGCCATAGTTCACGCGCCCGCCGCCGCTGGCGCAGCACTGGATTACAAGCTCCGGGTACTTGGCCCTTATGCGCTCCAGGGTTTTAATCAGCCCCAACTGGTAGTCCACATAAAAATGGCTCTGCCTGTCGGCGCTCAAGTACTGCGAGCCCGTGTTTATTATTTCCATGTTGCAGTCCCACTTTATATAGTAGGTGTCCGGAGTCTCCTTCATTATATTGTCCACTACCCGGAACACGAAATCCTGCACGGCCGGGTTGCTCATGTCAAGGGTGAGCTGGGTGCCTCCGCGTCCGCAGATTGGCTCCCTGCCGGGATTTGCCACCACCCAGTCGGGGTGCTGTTCGTAGAGTTCGCTCAGGGTGTTGGTCATCTCCGGCTCTATCCATATCCCCCACTTGAGGCCCCTCTGGGCCGCTGCCTGCTCCAGAGCCGGAACTCCCTGAGGGAGTTTGTCGGTATCGGTGTACCAGTCGCCGAGGGCATAGCTGTCGTTGTTGCGCTTGTATTTGCGGCCGAACCAGCCGTCGTCCATTACAAAGAGTTCGGCCCCGAGATCGCGAACCCCGTCCATCATCTTTTCCATAGATTCCTGGCTGACATTGAAATACACGCCCTCCCAGGAATTGAGCAGAATCTTGCGCAGGCCCAGGCCGTCGTGAATCTTGCCGTTGTGCCTTGCCCAGCGGTGATAGTTGCGGCTCACTCCGCCTTTGCCTTCGTTGGAATAGACCAGAGCAAGTGCGGGAGTGGTGAAACTCTCCCCTTTCTTGAGGGTGTATCGGCTGCCGGTCTCGTTGATTCCGCACACAAGGTGGTGATGCATATAGCCTTCGGTGTCGATGCTCATCTTAAAGTTCCCGCTCCAGCAGAGCACGGCGCCTATGGTGCGGCCCGAATTTTCGGAAGGCTTGCCGTCGAGCGAAAGCAATATGTTCGGCCTGTTGAGAAAAGCATTCTTTGTGCCTGCAATGTCCGATACCTCAAAGTGCCCCGCATTCAGCGGCTCTTCCACCAGGCAGGCCTCTGCGGCCCATTTGCCGTGTTCGTGGCTCACCCACACATCGCCCTGGCGCACAGGCAGTGCTGCGCTGGCATATTTTTCGAGAACAACAGGCTTCTTTTCGCCATTGCGGATTACGGTCCACATCTCCAGCACATCGCAATTGTCATAGCTCCTGTAACAGAGGTCCACCTCGAATTTGTGCTTGCTGTCGCGGGTGTGCACAAGCCAGTCGTGAACGCCGTCCTTGCAGGAATAGCTGTCTGCTACATAAAGAAGGTTTGTGGCAAGGTCGCCATCGCTGTGGGTCACGCTCAAGGCCGATGCATTAAAGAATGCGCTCCCGTAGCCGAAGCAGGGATAGGCCGGCTCGCCCTGGAACTGGGCAGCTGAGAGCTGGGCAGTGTTGTCCAGGCGGTCGCCATAATAGAGCAATTCCACAGGGCTGCCCTCTTTGACAGAAAGCACAAGGCTGGTGTTCGGTGTAAATACATTGATTTCCTTTGCTCCGCATACAATAGCAATTGCAGAGAGGAAAAGGCACAAGGAGAATTTTTTCATTACAAAAACGTTATGTAGTTAGCTTCGCAAAAATAAGAAAAAAACCGCAGATGAACTGCGGTTTTAATTCATAAAGGTGAAAAGATTACTCCTTTGGAGCAACTTTGCCCACTTTCTCAAGGCTTACGTTGAAGATGAGGGTTGCACCCGGTTCAATGCGGGAACCGCCGCCGTTGTCACCGTAGCCGAGGGCTGCAGGAACATAGAGCTCGATTTCGCCACCTTCACCGATGAGCTGAAGACCTTCGGACCAGCCGCGTACAACGCGGTTGAGCATAAGTTTCACAGCCTCACCCTCTGCAGGGGTCTCGTCGAATACTGTTCCGTCGAGAAGGCTTCCCTTGTACTTAACCCATACGGTATCTGTTGCAGCAGGCTTTACATCGTTGCCCGGAGCCACAATCTTGTACTGAAGACCTGAAGGGCTTACCTGGATGCCAGGTTTCTTTGCATTGGCAGCAAGGAACTTCTCCTCTTTCTCCTTGTTGGTGTAGAGAAGATAGTTGCGGCGGTCCTGAAGATGCTTGTTGAACTTCTCGTTCATTGTGTTAGGATCTACGCGGAACTGCTTTGCAAACTCCTCCTGGTCGCTGGTCTGGGTTGCATTGAGGAAATCCTCCATACCCTTGCGGATCTGTGCCATATTGAGGTCGCCGAAGTTGTAGCCCTTGATGAAGGAACCGAAGTTCACACCTACAAGATAGCTGACATCGTTGAGTTCCTTGCGGGAAGGAACAAAATCCTTGGCGGTAATTTCTTTTGGAGCGACTTCGGAACTGGCCTCGTCAACTTCTTCTGCCTGCTCTGCCTTTGGCTGGCAGGCTACAAACGCAAGCCCCATCGAAAGGGCTACAAACCATCTGTTGATTTTCATTTTTTGTTTTAATTTTTTTAAAGTTCCCAGGCAAGGGCCGATGCGCCGAGAATTGCGGCGTCCGATTCCTTGAGTTGGGAGAACAACAATTCAACTTTTCCTCTCCACAAAGGCAGAACATTTGCGTTCATTGCCTCGTAGGTCGGCTGATAAATAAATTCCTTGGCACGGGCAAGACCGCCGAAAAGGACGATTGCCTCCGGAGCCGAGAACTCGATGAAGTCTGCAAGTTTCTCGCCAAGAATGCGTCCGGTAAAGTTGAAGATGCGGATTGCGAGCTCGTCGCCTTCCTTTGCAGCCTCATAAACATCTTTTGAGGTGATGTTGTCGATGCTGCGCAAGAGGCTTGGTTCGTCGCTCTGCTCGAGCCACTCCCTTGCGGTACGGGCCACACCCATTGCAGAGCAGTAAGCCTCGAGACAGCCTGTCTTGCCGCAACCGCAGAGACGGCCGTTGTGACGTACTGCACATGTGTGTCCGAGCTCTCCGGCAAAACCGTCGTTACCATAAACAACCTCTCCGTTGATTACGATACCGCTGCCCACACCTGTTCCGAGGGTGATCATTATGAAATGCTTCATACCTTTTGCCACGCCGTAGGTCATCTCGCCCACTGCTGCAGCGTTGGCATCGTTGGTAAGCGATACCGGAACTCCGTCGAGAGCTGCGCTGAGAAGCTGTGCGAAAGGCACATTGCGGTTGGCTGCCCAAACAAGGTTCGGTGCAAAAGCAATTTCTCCGGTATAGTAGTTTCCGTTTGGAGCTCCTACACCCACGCCCCTGATCTGGCCTTCCTTGCCGCTCTTGATTACAAGCTCGCGGATGGCAACTGCAAGGTCGTGAACAAATTCTGCAGGGTCCTCGTGTCCGTCGGTACGGATTACACTCTGAACAAGCACGTCGCCACGTGCATCAACTACACCGATTTTTGATGTCTGACCACCTACGTCAACACCAACAACAAACTGTTTTTCCATATCTGTCATTATCTATGTGATTATCTTTTTGTTTAGTTATTAATCTACCGGAATGTCCTTGTTCACATTCTTGCAACCTGCAAGAGCATAGAAGAGGATGAATGCGAGCATTGCTATGATGAGCCAGTATGAGGCCATGTACGATGTTACTCGTGCAATCTGGTCCTGGATAAGAGGCATTACGCCACCACCTACAACCATCATCATGAATATGCCCGAAGCCTGCTCCGTATATTTGCCGAGCCCCTCGACTGCGAGGTTGAAGATGCCGCCCCACATAAGTGAAGTGCAGAGACCGCAAAGAACGAGGAAGAGGGCGCTGATAGGCACATTAGGCACGAGAGCAAACTTTCCGCTTACAAAGCTCGGCATGGAGATGGTAATGCTCTTAGGAAGGAAGATGGCAAGGACAACGAAGAGAATAGCTACAGAAGATACTGCTGTAAGCTGAGTCTTGGTGCTGACCTTTCCGCTGATAGCTGTGCTGGTGAGACGGCCTACGAGCATAAGCAGCCAATAAACCGCTGCAATTGCTCCGCCGACAGCCGCTGCACCTTCGCCCAGACCTGCACCCGCTGCTGAAGGGTCGGAAAGGTAGAAGTTGAGCTCACCCGGAATACCTACCTCTACACCAACATAGAAGAAGATGGCAACAACACCGAGAACGAGGTGACGGAAGTTCCAAGGGCTGTGAGGGTCCTTTTCCTTCTTGACCTCAGTTGTCCTCTGAGGCTCAGGAATGGCTACAAGCAGAATAACAAGGAATGAAATGGCAAATACTGCAAGGGCAATGAGAAGCAGAGGCCTGACATTTGACATTGCAGTGTCCCTGGTAATGGTACCTATCATTGCACCTGCGAGGAGTGGAGTAAGTGTTCCTGCAAGTGAATTGAGGGAACCACCGGCCTGGATGAGCTGGTTGCCCTTGTTGCCGCCGCCTCCGAGGAGGTTGAGCATAGGGTTCACAACCGTGTTAAGCATACATACGCAGAAACCGCAGATGAATGCTCCGAGGAGATAAACCACGAGAGACGATACTCCAAGCGGGAGGAAACTGGATGTAAGCTGTACTGCCATTCCGAGGAAGCCCACACCGAGAGCGATGAGAGCTGTCTTCTTGTAACCGATTCTGGTAAGGAGCTTTCCTGCAGGAATTCCCATAAAGAGATATGCAGCAAAGTTCATCAGGTTTCCGAGCATTCCGGACCATTCATAGTGAATCTTCCAGATGTTGCCAAAAGGCGCAGCCATATTCGTAACGAAGGAAATCATGGCGAACATGAAGAACATCGTTACGATGGCAACTACATTAGATTTTTTCTGTGTCATTGAAATTATGTTTTAATATTTGTCTGCAATTAATCGAGGGCAGCAAGGTTCTGAGGATTGAGAAGCTGCTTTCCTTCAGGAGTATAGGCATACGCAATGCGGTCGGCGAAATAGGTCTCTACCTTGCCGCGGACAACCTTCACTGTGGAGTTCACCAGACCATTGGTCTCGGTCCAAGGCTCCTGACAAACGATGGTTGCAGCAGGGAGCCACTTCTCAGGGAACTGGCCAGCGTGTGAGCCACCCTTGCGGTAGCTGTCGATATCGGCCTGGATGAGCTTGAGCTGGGCCTCCTTGTTGCCCGGAGCTGCAGCGCGCAGGGCATCCTTGTTAGGAACCACGAGTACTACAGTATATGGGCTCTGGTTGTTGTGGAGGATGACGTTGTCTATGTACTTGGAAGTTACTGCGAGGTTGTCCTCAAAGCCTTCCGGAGAGTATTTCTCACCGTCGGAAGAGATGAGCAGAGACTTGAATCGGCCGGTAACATAGAGGTAGTCAGGAGCTTCCTTGAGGATGTAGCCACGGTCTCCGGTGTGGAGCCAGCCGTCGATCACGGTATTGGCCGTTGCCTCAGGATTCTTCCAGTAGCCTGCCATCACGTTCTCGCCGCGGATAACGATTTCGCCAGGCTGGCCGTAAGGAACTTCCTTGCCTTCATCGTCACAGATCTTGATGTCGAGCGGCTTAACAATGCGGCCGGACGAGCCGAAGCGGGCGTGGCCCACGGAGTTGGCGCAGATTACAGGAGTTGCCTCGGAAAGGCCGTAACCCTGGAAGGTAGGTATGCCGATGGCGCAGAAATACCTCTGGAGGTCGATGTCGAGAAGGGCACCGCCGCCAACGAGGAACTTGAGACGGCCGCCGAAGGTGTTGCGGATGTTCTTGAACACAAGCTTGTCGAAGAGAGCCACGAATGGTTTTCTCCAGAACTGCCAGCCTCCGCGGTTGTAGTATTCCTTATTGTACTTGATTGCGTTCTTGAGTGCGAGATTGTAGAGTTTCTCCACTGTCTTGCCCTTCTTCTTGACGCCGCTCTCGATGGCTTTCTTGAAGCTGCGGGAGATGGCAGGAACGGAGAGCATAACCATAGGACGGATTTCCTGGATGGTAGGGAGCATATTACGCAACTGGGCCTGAGGGGTCTTGCCCGGAACGGTGGCAATGCTTCCGCCGAAGTACATCATTGCGTAGAAACCTGCAACGTGTGCAAAGCAGTGGTCCAGAGGAAGGACAATGAGCATCACGTCGCCGCGGCCGATGCCGATGATGGAAGCGGCCTGCTCCACATTTGCGGTGTAGTTGCGGTGGGTAAGCAGAATTCCCTTAGGGTCGGCGGTGGTACCGGAGGTGTAGCTGATGTTGGCGTAGTCGTCCGGACCCACAGCAGCCATCCTGGCCTCAACCTCACCCGGGTGCTCCTTTCTGTATTCTTCACCCATCTTTATAATCTCGGAGATGTGTATTTCGTTCTCCTTGAGAGGAATATCATCAAAGACAATCACCTTCTCAACCAAAGGGCACTGGTCTATCACGCGGCGCACCTTTTCGATTTCCATTTCCGATGCCACAACAAAGCGGGAGTCGGAGTGGTTGATTCGGAAAGTGAGGTCATAATCCGATTCGAGTTTGTAGGAAAGAGGGACGTTCACCGCACCGGCGAAGAGAATGCCGAGCTCGGTAGTTACCCAAAGTCCCCTGCCTTCGGAAATCAGGGAAACCCTGTCTCCCGGCTTGAGGCCCAGCGCCATTAAACCGGCAGCTGTCACAATACCTTTTTCGTAAGTTTGAACGAAGGAAGTTTCAGTCCAGACTCCGTCGATTTTTTCACGGATGAATGTTTCGTCGCCGTATTTGTCTGCGGCTCTCTTGACGAAGTCAATGATTGTAATTCTTTCTGACATAATATAGAATGTTTAGAATTTTAGAACTGCTTGCTGAAAAGGCCGTACAGACGTGCATCTATCATGTCGCACACCTTGGAGAAATCCTCAGGGTTGTTGCCGAACTTTATATGGTCGGCATCGATTACGAGGAGATTGCCGTCGTAGGCATTTATCCATTTCTCGTATTTTTCATTGAGACCGGTGAGATAGTCTATCCTTATGCCTTTCTCATAGTCGCGGCCGCGTTTCTGGATTTGGGAAACGAGGTTCGGGATGCTGCTGCGCAGGTAGATAAGAAGGTCGGGATTGCCCACAAGGGACATCATGAGGTTGAAAAGGTCGGAATAATTGTCAAAATCCCTCTGGCTCATAAGCCCCATATCGTAAAGGTTCGGGGCAAAGATTCTGGCGTCTTCATAAATGGTACGGTCCTGGATGATTACATCGTCGGTCTTGGAAATCTCCACCACATCCTTGAAACGCTTGTTGAGGAAGTAAATCTGGAGGTTAAAGGACCATCGGGCCATATCTTCATAAAAATCAGCCAGATACGGGTTAAAATCCACCGATTCGAATTTAGGGATCCAACCGTATTGGCTTGCGAGCATTTTGGTAAGAGTGGTCTTTCCACTGCCTATGTTACCTGCTATGGCTATATGCATAATTACTATATTTAAAACAGCCTACAAATTTAACGATTTATTTGAATAATCCGTAGAGTTGGGCGTCAATCCTGTCTGTAATGAGAGAAAAATCTTCCGGACGGTGCTCGAAGTCGAGTTCATCCCCCGGGATAATGAGCAGTTTGCCCTTGTATTTGGAAATCCAGTCCTCGTAGAGTTCGTTGAGTCCGTTGAGATACTCTATGCTCATTCCCTGCTCATAGTCGCGGCCACGCTTCTGGATTTGATATACAAGATGAGGAATGCTGCTGCGGATGTAGATGAGGAGGTCGGGTTCCTTTACCAGAGACATCATAAGCCTGAACAGGTCCATATAGGTCTGGTAGTCCCTGTCGCTCAGATTGCCCATCTTGTAGTTGTTGGCCACGAAGATGTGCACGCCTTCGAGAATGGTGCGGTCCTGGATGATGGTCTCATCGCTCCGGGCAATGTCCAGGACATCCTTGAAACGCTGGGCCAGGAAATAGACTTCCAGATTGAAAGACCAGCGTGCGATATCCGTGTAATAGTCTTCGAGGTAGGGATTGAAAGTGACGGACTCGAACCTTGGTGTCCATCCGTAATACTGCGCAAGTTTGCGTGTGAGTGTGGTCTTGCCACAACCGATATTGCCTGCAACTCCTATATGCATATCATTAGATTTGGTGCAACATACAAATTTACAACAAAGTTTTCTTAATTTTGCTTTTTCAAGAAAGGAATTATCAACAATTATGAACAAAATACACTCGATGACTTGTTCCTCCTACGAGGAAAACTGCTATGTATTAAGCAATAAGAATAGCCTTGAGGCCATTTTGATAGACCCCGGCTGCCTTCCCGGAAAAGAAGAGCAGAGAGTGAAGGATTTCCTGAGGGAGCAGGCTCTCAAGCCTTTGGCAATTCTGCTCACCCACGCCCATTTCGACCACATCTTCGGGGCAAAGGCCCTGCAGGACTTCTACGGAATACCAATCTATATGCACCCTGCCGAAAAGAGCAGCCTGGAATACAACGAGAAGATGAAGGCTCTCTTCCCAGAAATCTGCAACGATTTCAAAAGCACTCCGGTGGAGGACGGGCAGCTTCTCAGCATCGGCCCCTTCAATTTTGAAGTTATTGCCTGCCCGGGGCACAGCGCCGGAAGCGTGGCCTATCTCGACAGGGAGGACCGCGTTCTTTTCAGCGGCGACACTCTCTTTGCCGGCACCATCGGCCGCAGCGACCTGCCGGGAGGAGACTACGACCTTCTTATAGACAGCCTACTGAACAGGATAATGGTTCTGGACGGGGACATTGAGCTGCTCCCGGGCCACGGCCCTTCGAGCAGCATTGCAAGGGAGGCAGAAAACAACCCCTTCCTTCAGCCGTTCAACGAGCCAGAGGAAGGGGATTGGTCAGAACTTGAGCCTATAAATATCAGCGGCTGCAAGTAATAGTCTGGGAAAGAGGACCCACCGCAAGGCGGAAATCTCCATCCTCGAGCACCATATTGAGATTGTGATCCACGAAAGCAAGGTCATCGGCCTTGAGCGCGAAGGTCACAGTCTTTTTTTCGCCCGGTGCAAGCGATACTTTTGCAAAATCACGCAGGCGCCTTACATCCGGTGTGAGGGAGGCTACAAGGTCGGAAGCGAAAAGCAGCACAGGCTCCTTTCCGGCAACAGAACCGGTATTCTCAACATCCACGCTTACCTGAATGACATCGCCCGGAGCAAACACGGTCTTGTCCACCTTGAGATTGCTGTATTCGAATGTGGTGTAGCTCAGGCCGTGGCCGAAGGACCACTGGCTGGTGATGGTGGCGTCGTAGTTGTAGAGTCCGCCCATGGTTGCGCGGTTCTCGCAAAGCTTGTAGTCGTAAGTGTTGAGCCTGTTCACATACATAGGGTAGGTGTAAGGCAGTTTGGCGCTGAAGTTCTCCTCGCCGCAAAGCAGGGCTGCAAGGGCATCGCCGCCATAGTTGCCCGGCAGAAGCACATGAACCACAGCCTGTGCAAGAGGCTCGATTTCGCGGAGCACCCTCGGACGGCCTTCGTTGAGCACCATCACGATAGGCTTGCCGCTCTGTGAAAGCACTTTTACAAGTTCCTTCTGGTTTGCGGAAAGATTGAGGTCGTTGATATTGCCAGGAGTCTCGCAATAGGTGTTCTCTCCAAGAGCCACAACTACAACATCGGCCCTGCGGGCTGCACGCAATGCCTTGCCATAATCCCCAACAATCTCCTCCTCAAAGGCGTAAGGACGGTTGCTGTATTCCAGAACAGGGAGATATTCAACATGGGCAAACTTGTTCTGAAGTGCTTCGTAGATGGTGTTGTACTGGCCTGTGTATTCCTCGCGGTTGGCGGCATCGCCCTGCCATGTGTAGTTCCAGCCACCGCCGAGAGTGCGCATGGAGTTGGCATTAGGGCCTACGAGGAGTATGCGGCTGTCCTTTGAAAGAGGCAGCAGGCCGCCTTCGTTCTTGAGAAGAACCTCGCTCTCGAGAGCTGCCCTGTAGGCGCACTGGACGTGCTCCTCGCTTGCAAATTCAGAAAAATCCCCCTGTGAATAAGGGTCGTCGAACAATCCCAGACGGTATTTGATTCTGAGGTTGCGGGCTACTGCATCGTTCAGGCGGGACATAGGGATTTTCTTCTCCTGAACCAGTTCCATCAACAAATCAAAGACTAGAGGATTGTAAGGCTCCATTATGAGGTCCACACCTGCGTTGATGGACTGGCAGAGAGCTTCCTTGTAGTCTGCTGCGGTATGGTCGCGGTCAAACACATTGGCAATGTCGGCCCAGTCGGTGACAATGAGTCCGTCCCAGCCGAGCTCTTCCTTTGCCCATCCGGTAAGGAGTTCCTTGTTGGTATGGAAAGGAATGCCGTCGTTGTTGGAGGAGTTCACCATAAGGCTGAGGGCTCCGGCCTCTATGCAGGCCTTGAAAGCAGGGAAATACTTCTCCCTGAGTTCACGCTTGCTTACCATTGAAGGGGTGCGGTCCTGTCCCGATACGGCTGCTCCGTAGGCAAGATAGTGTTTGATGCAGGCTGCCACGTGCTTTGAATCCACGTGGTTAGGGTCGTCGCCCTGCAGGCCGAGGGTCTGCTGGACACCCATTCTGGACTGCACCAGAGGGTCTTCTCCGTAGCTTTCCCACATACGTGGCCAGCACTGGTTGCGGCTCAGGTCAAGCGTTGGGGTAAATACCCAAGGAACATTGCAAGCGCGTGTCTCATAGGCTGTTATGCGTCCCAGATCGTAGGCGAGCTGCTCGTTGAACGATGCTGCAAGACCAATTTCCTGAGGGAAGAGCACTGCTCCGGTGGTGTAGGAAGCGCCGTGGATCTGGTCCAGGCCGTAGAGGCAAGGAATGCCCGTTTCGTCAATGCAAACCTGCTGGATCTGGGCTATGAAATTGCGGTAGCGCTCCGGAGCCGAGGCGGCATCGTCCATTGTGTTGAGGACCGATCCGATCTTATACTTGCGCAGAATCTGCTCTCCCTGGGCGCTGAGATGGTCGGTTCCCGGCTCCAGGACAACGCCTGCCGTGAGCTGGATGAGCTGGCCCACCTTCTCCTCCACGCTCATGCGTGAGAGATGTTCCTTGATTTTGGCTTCGATTACCGGGTCCTCGGCAATGGCCCGAGGTTTTTCGCTCTTGCAGGCCGCAAAAAGGGCCAGGCCGGCGAGAAGTACTGACAATGTTCTTTTCATATCTTTTGAGATTATTAGTAGTCTGTGTTAAAACGTCCAAAGTTAATCAATTCCGAGCACTTGCGCAAGATAGGGGCCTGTGACCGATGCCTTCTCGCGTGCCAGCTCCTCCGGCGTGCCCTGAGCCACCACCCTTCCGCCGGCCTTTCCCCCGCCGGGGCCCATGTCGAGTATCCAGTCGGCCGATGCCAGAACGCCCAGGTTGTGCTCTATCACTATCACCGTATTGCCCTGGTCAACAAGCCTTTGGAGCACGCCCAACAGAACCAGGATATCGTCCTGATGCAGCCCGGTAGTGGGCTCGTCGAGAAGATAGAGTGTATTGCCCGTGGCGCTGCGGAAGAGCTCTGCGGCCAGCTTCATTCTCTGGCTCTCCCCTCCCGAAAGGCTCAGGCCCGACTGCCCCAACTTCACATAGCCCAGGCCCACGTCCAGAAGGGCCTTGAGTTTAGGCGCAATCTTGGGATGGGTCTTGAAAAACTCGTAGGCAGAGGCTATATCCATTTCGAGTATATCGTTGATATTCTTGCCTTTATATTTTACAGCCAGAGTGTCTTCCTTGTATCTGCGGCCTCCGCAGGCATCGCACACAACGCTCACCGAAGGGAGGAAATTCATCTCTATGAGCTTGAAGCCCGCCCCCTTGCACTCCTCGCATCGGCCCCCTGCCACGTTAAAGGAGAATCGGCTCGAAGAGAAGCCCCTGACCTTGGCGTCGGGCGTCTGCTCGAAAAGGGCGCGGATGTCGGTCCAGACGCCGGTAAAAGTAGCAGGATTCGAGCGCGGACTGCGGCCGATAGGGCTCTGGTCGATTTCTATCACTTTGTCTATGTGCTCCATCCCCTCTATTGCCGAATAGGGCAGCGGACGGCCTTTGTAGTGGTAGAACTCCGATTTCAGGATGGGCATCAGGGTCTCATTCACGAGGCTGCTCTTGCCCGATCCCGACACTCCGCTCAATCCTATGAAACAGCCCAGGGGGAAGCTCACATCTATGTCTTTGAGGTTGTTGCCCCTGCAGCCGCGCAGAACGAGCTGTTTGCCATTGCCTTTGCGGCGGACGGTCGGAGGCAGCAGTTTGTAGTGCACCTGTCTTGCAGGTCCGCTGTAGCAGAGCCTTCCGCCCAGTTCCCCAGCCCCGGGCCCTATGTCCACTATCCAGTCGGCCGATGCCATGGTCTCTTCGTCGTGCTCCACCACTATCACGGTGTTGCCCTCGTCGCGCAGATGCTTGAGCGAAGAGATGAGCTTGCGGTTGTCTTTCTGGTGCAGGCCGATGGATGGCTCGTCCAGGATATAAATCACGTTCACGAGTTTGCTGCCGATCTGGGTGGCGAGCCTTATGCGCTGGCTCTCGCCTCCGGAAAGGGAGGCTGTGGCGCGGTCGAGGCTGAGATAATCCAAACCCACATCGATGAGGAAGCCCACGCGGTCGTCCAGTTCCTTGAGTATGTCGCGGGCCACTGCCGCCGCCCTGCCTTCGAGTTTGCCGGGAAGGGAGGCTATCCACTCCCCGAGCGCCGAAATCTCCATTGCACAAACCTCGGTGATGGTTTTGCCGTCTATCTTAAAGCAGTCTGCCTCGCTGTTGAGCCTGGAGCCCTTGCACACGGGACAGACTATGGTATCGTCCACATCGTCCTCGATTCCGGGCCAGTTGAGCATCTCGGCCATGGCACCCTCGCCAATGCGGAAGTACTCCTCGGAGCCGTAGAGGATGAGGGAAATCACCTCATCGGGGAGGTCCTTCACGGGTTCGTAAAGGGAAAAGCCGTAGCGCCGCGCCATGGAGGCAAGCAACTCGAATTTGCGGTTGTTCCTCTCTTTTCCCAAAGGCACAAAGGCTCCCTGAGAAATGCTGAGCTCGCGGTCGGGGATGATTTTGTCTATGTCGATGTCGCGGATAAGGCCAAGTCCCTTGCAATGAGGGCAGTAGCCCTCGGGAGAGTTGAAGGAGAAATGGTGTGGAGCCCTCTCCTGCATGGAGATTCCGCTTTCCGGGTCCACCAGATGTTTGCTGAAATGCCTGAGGACGCCGCTCTCCATATCGAGAAGGCAGATGCTGCCCTTGCCCATATCGAGGGCGGTCTGCACCGAATTGCGTATGCGCTGCAAATCCCCTTCCGAAGGTTTGAGTTTGTCCACCACGAGCTCTATGAAGTGGGCTTTGTAGCGGTCGAGCTGCTCCACATCGTTGAGGGAGAGGATTTCGGAATCGACCCTCACCTCCGCGAAGCCTTTGCGGCGCAGGCCTTCGAAAAGCTCCCTGTAATGGCCTTTGCGGCCTCTTACGAGCGGAGCCATAAGCAGGCACTTCCGGCCTTTGTACTGCTTCAGGACCAGCTCCACTATCTGGGAATCGGTGTAGCGCTGCATCGGTTTGCCGCTCACAGGAGAGTAGGCCGTGGAGGCCTTGGCAAAGAGAAGGCGCAGGAAATCGGCAATCTCGGTGATGGTGCCCACAGTGGAGCGGGGATTGTTGCCGGTGGTCTTCTGCTCAATTGCGATTATAGGGCTCAGGCCTTCTATGCTCTCCACCTTCGGCTTTTCGAGAACGCCCATAAAATGGCGGGCGTAGGGAGACAGGGTGTTGAGGTATCGCCTCTGCCCCTCGGCATAAATGGTGTCGAAAGCAAGCGAAGACTTGCCCGAACCGCTGAGGCCGGTGATAACGGTGAATTTGTGGCGGGGTATGTCCACATCTATATTTTTGAGATTGTTTACAGAAGCACCCCTTATCTTTATGTATTCGTCCTGTGACATTCCGCCTGCAAAAATAGTGAAATTATTCTTATCTTTGCGGTCCTATGTGGTTGTATTTGGCACTGTTTTCGGCTTTGTTCCTTGGCTTGTACGACGTAGCCAAGAAAAAGTCTCTGGAGCGCAATGGCGTGCTTCAGGTCCTGCTTGTGGTCACTGGGCTTTCCACCCTCATTCTCAGCCCCTGCCTCTTCATTTACAACGGCAGTGCGGCCGACCATCTCAAGCTCCTGCTCAAAGCTCTGATTGTGAGCACTTCGTGGATAAGCGGAATGGTGGGGCTAAAGCTCCTTCCCATTACCACGGTGAGCACGATGAAAGCCACCAGACCTTTTCTTGTAGTACTGCTTTCCATCATCCTCTTCGGAGAGAGGCTCAATGCCCTGCAGTGGGGCGGCGTGGGTCTGGCCTTTGTTTCCATGGTGCTGCTCAACTCCTCCAGCCGCAGCGAAGGCATCAGCTTCAAGAACAACAAAGGCATTGTGGCAATGCTCATTTCTATTGTGAGCGGCGTTGCCAGCGCCTTGTACGACAAGCACATAATCACAGGATTCGAGCCTCTTTTCGTGCAGAGCTGGGGCAATCTGTACATCACCACCCTGCTGGCCATCTGCCTTTTGTGGGCTTCGAGAAAGAATCTGGCCGGCGACAAGCCTCTCAAATGGGACTGGCTGCTGCTTCTGATAGCAGTTCTGATTACCGGGGCCGATGCCCTCTATTTCTTTGCCATCAAGCAGGAAGGCGCCCTGCTCTCCATAATCTCCATCCTGCGGCGCTGCTCCGTGATAGTGACTTTCGTGGTGGGAGCACTTTTCTTCAAGGAGAAGAATTTCGCCCGCAAGTCCCTCAATCTTCTGGTGCTTCTGGCCGGAATGGTGCTTCTGCTCTTGGGTTCGCAATGAAAGAGAGCATAGAATTAATTGTCCTGGCCAGCACCAAAATCCAGGAATCGTCCCTTGTCGTGCACAGCCTGAGCGAGGAATGGGGCCGGCGCTCCTTTCTTGTGAGAATTGGCAGGTCCAGTCCGATGTCGCTCTTCCAGCCGCTCAACATACTCAGCGCTGAAGTCACTCCCAACAGCAAATCCGAACTCTGGCGCATTTCCGGAATCAGGCTCGAAGAATCCCTTTCCGGCCTGCGTTCCAACATCCACAAGAACTGCATTAGTCTCTTTATGAGCGAAGTGCTTTTCCGCTGCCTCAAAGAAGGCAGCCGCGAAGAAGGGCTTTTCGACTGGTGCAAGCGCAGCATTCTCACTCTGGACAGGCTGGACTCCGATTTCGCCTCCTTTCACCTGCGCTTTCTGGTGGAGCTCTGCTCGGTCTTGGGCTTCCGCCCCTCGCTGGAGGACATTGCCCCTTTTGCCGGCGAGTGCCTGAAGGACTTCCCCGCCCTGCTCAACCCGCAGCAAAGCGTGGCCCTGCTGCATCCGCTCAACGGCGGGCAGCGCAGCAGTATTGCAGCAATTCTTCTGGAATATCTGAGCTATCACACCGACAGCCCTCTGAACATCCGTTCTCTCAAAGTCCTTCGGGACCTCTACTCTGAATAAAGGCCCTCATGGCATTGAGAGCCACATAGCGGTGGGATATGCCGTTTTTCACCTCTTCTCCCAAATCGGCCAGCGTCTTGTCGGGAAAGCAGTCCGGAACAAATACGGGATCGTAGCCGAAACCCTTGCAGCCGCTTCTTTCAAGGGCAATGCTCCCTTCCAGCACGCCGTCGAAAAAGTGCCTCTCACCCTTGAGGATGAGGGTCACAACGCAGCGGAACCGGGCCTTGCGCCCTTTTTCAGGGCATTTTGCAAGTTCCGACAGGAGTTTGTCCATATTGGCTTCGAAATCGCAGCCTTCCCCGGCGTATCGGGCCGTATATACGCCCGGAGCCCCGTCGAGGGCATCGACCTCGAGGCCGGTATCGTCCGCAAAACAATCGGCCCCGCAAAGTTTGTAGAGGTAGTCCGCCTTGATGAGGCTGTTCTCGCGCAGGGTGCTGCCCGTTTCTTCGATGTCTGCCGCCACTCCGGCCTGCCTGGCCGATACGAGTTCGAAGCCCGGACCCAGGATGTCCGATGCCTCCCTCAACTTGCCTTCGTTATGGGTCGCAAAAACGAGTTTCATACCACAGGTGTCTGTTTGAGGGCTTCCTTGAGCTGCTCGTCGTAGCGCATCTGGCACTCCACGCCGGCTGCCTGCTGATAGTAGCGCACAATGATTTCTTCCTCCACGAAAGGCTTGAGCTGCTTCCAGTCCAGGGAATCGAGCTTGCCCTGGGACTCCTCCTTGAGCAGTGGCCTGGCGTACTCCACAAAGTCTTCGAACTCGGTGAACTCGAATTCAGAGGCCGGCGCAATGGAAGGATGATTGAGTTTGTAGTGAAGCGCGTAATTGTTCACAATGCCGCCGAGCACAAGGCTGTAAACTATTTCATCGGGCATGGTGTAAGGGATTTCTATATCGGGAGTGATTCCGCCGCCGTCGCGCACGGTGCGGCCCTTGAGAGTCTTGAACTCGTGGGTAAGGGAGTCAGGGATGTGGCCCACGCTGCCGTCGGGCTTGCGGTTGGAGTAGTCTATTGCCTGAACGCATCGTCCGGAAGGGGTGTAGTACTTGGCTACTGTGACTTTGAGCTGGCCGCCGTACGGGACCGGCCTTATGCTCTGTACCAGGCCCTTGCCGAAGGTGCGGGTTCCCATAATGGTGGCCCTGTCCAGGTCCTGCAGGGCGCCGCTCACGATTTCCGATGCCGATGCCGAGCCTCCGTCCACCAGAACCACAAGAGGCAGGTTCACGTCCACCGGGTCTTTGCTTGTATGGTAGCTCTGCACGGTCTTGCCTCCGCGGCCCTTTGAGCTTACAACCAAGGAACCCTTTGGTACAAAGACCGATACAATTTCCACGGCCTCCATCATAAGACCTCCGCCGTTGCCCCGCAGATCATAAACGAGCTTCTTCATTCCACGCCTTTTGAGAGCTGTCACACAGTCGCGTACCTGGGCGCCTACCCCCTCGGTAAAGCCGCTCTGAAGGATGTATCCCGTTTCGGCGTCGAGCATTCCGCAGTATTCTATGTCCGGGAGATGGATTTTCTCCCTTTTCACCTTTACAAGAAGAGTGTCGCTGCTGTGGACCTTCTTCACAAGGAACTCCACTTCGCTTCCCGGAGTGCCTTTCATCATATTGGAGCAGGCCTGGGCATCGAGCGGAGTGGTGTCGGTGCCGTCGATTTTCAGAATCTGGTCACCGCACTCCATTCCTGACTTCAAGCAAGGGGAAGCGGTGTAAGGTTCATTGATATATACAGGCTCTCCTTCCCGCTTGTAGATAACTGCCCCTATTCCTCCATAGACCTTGTTTATCTGGAAGTTGAAGTCCTCGGTCTCCTCTTCGGGAACATAAACCGTATAGGGGTCGAGCTGCTGGAGCATTGCGTCTATCGCCGCCCTTTTCATCTTCTCCACCGGCAGGGTATCTACATAGTACTGATTGAGTTCTTTGAGTATGGAATTCTGTATGTCCATCCACTGTCCAATCTGAAAGTTCCTGCTCTGGCCGCAGGCCGGAAGCACCGTCAGTAGGGCCAGCAGGCCTGTTGCAATTTTTCTTCTCATTTGTTTTCCTCCCATTTGTATATTTTGTCCCCGCGCTTGAGTTTCTGCCCCACTGCAACGGAGCAGCGCTCGCCTTTGCGGGCCACATCGCTTTCTTTGAAATCTATCCTCATGTCCTGAACGTCGAAGTCCACCACTCCTGTGGTGTTGCCTATGGCCATTGCCTTGTCGCCCCGGCACAAAGGGGCGCTCTCGACGCTGATTTCGGCCACCCCGATGCGGTCGAACCAGTTGCTCACTTTGCCCACATAGACTTTGCGCAGCTTGGCCTGGCTTCCGTAAACTTCGCTCCATTGGCCCAGATAGGCACCCTGGTAGTATCCGTCCCAGAAGCCGCGGTTGAACACCTCGGAGAGTGAGTCCTTGAGCTCTGCGGCAAGTTCCGGGCCATAGGAGCCGTCACACACGGCGGCGGCAGCTCTGCTGTAGCAGGCAGCGCAGCGTTTCACATACTCGGCGCTGCGGGCCCGCCCCTCTATCTTGAAGACTTTTACTCCGGCCTCGATTATCTTGTCCATAAACTCTATGGTACACAAGTCCTTGGGCGACATTATGTACTTGTTGTCCACATTGAGGCTGTTACCGGTTTCGAGGTCCGTGACTTCGTAGCCCCTGCGGCACACCTGGAAGCAGGCTCCCCTGTTGGCCGATGCTCCGTAGCTGTGCAGGCTGAGGTAGCATTTGCCGCTGATTGCCATGCAGAGCGCTCCGTGGGCAAACATCTCTATCCTGAGCAGCTGCCCCGAAGGACCCTTTATCTGCTCCCGGACTATATCGTCGTAGATGGAACGGACCTGCTGCAGATTCAGTTCGCGCGCCAGCACCACCACATCGGCAAACTGGGCGTAGAACTTGAGCGAAGGGGTGTTCGAAATCGAGAGCTGGGTGGAGATATGCACCTCCAGTCCGAGTTCGCGGCATATCTGTATGGCCGCCATGTCCGATGCTATTACGGCCGATACCCCCGCCTCCTTCGCCGCCTCAAGAGCCTTGCGGGCATCGTCCAAATCTTCGGGATAGAGGCAGATATTGAGCGTGAGGTAGGATTTGATTCCGGCCTCGCGGCAGATGCGGACCACTTCCGGGAGGTCTTCCGGAGCAAAGTTGTTGGCCGAATGGGAGCGCATATTCAGGCGGCCCACTCCGAAATATACGGAATCGGCTCCTCCCTGAATGGCAGCGTGCAGGCATTCGAAATTGCCCGCCGGGGCCATTATTTCCAGTTCTTCTCTTTTCATTTGCTGTGTTTCATTTCGCCCTTCCCACAAGCTGGGTGGCAAATTCTTCAAGCAGGGCAAGTTCCCTGTCTGAGAAATTCCCCAGAGAAAGGGCCTCCATTGCCCGACGGCTTTCGTATTCTATTGTCTCTCTGGCAAGTGCGTCCACTCCGTATTCGAGATAATAAGAGCGTACCTGCTCTATCTTGGCCGCTTTTCCGGCTGTGCCGGCGGCCTCCGAAGCCAGGGCTTTGCGCACTTTGTCGCCTCCTATTTCCATTGCCTTTATTGCGAGCCAGCTCTTCTTCTGCTGAATGATGTCGCCTCCTATAGGCTTGCCGAAGACCTTCTCGTCGCCAAAACAGTCGAGGTAGTCGTCGGCCACCTGGAAGGCAATGCCCAGATGGAAGCCGTAGTCGTAGAGGGCCTGACGCTCGTTGAAGCCGGCGCCGGCAAGCAGAGCGCCCATCCCGGCCGAGCAGGCCAGAAGCACGGCGGTCTTGAGGCCGATCATAAGGCGGTATTCGTCTATGCTCACATCGTCCCGCTGCTCGAAATCCATATCGAGCTGCTGGCCTTCGCACACCTGCGCAGCCGTATCGGAAAAGAGCGAGAGGGCATCGGCCACATATTCAGGCTCTGCCATTGCAATGCGCTTGTAGGCATCTATGAGCATTACGTCGCCGCTGAGGATGGCGGTGTCCTCGTTCCACTTTTTCCATACGGTAGGCTGGGAGCGGCGGAGCTCGGAGCGGTCCATTATGTCGTCGTGGATGAGGGTGAAGGTATGAAAGACCTCCAGGGCCATTGCCGGCTCAAGCACGCTCTTCGGGAAGTCCGTTCCTTTGAAAAGGCTGTAGCTCAGCAGGCAGAGGCTCGGCCTTATTCGTTTGCCGCCTATGGAAATCATATAGCGCAAAGGGTCGTACAAACCCGCAGGCTCCTGTGGAAATTCAATCTTCGAGAAAATGTCATCGATTGTTGACTTGATCATCTGGCTCATATCTGTGTTTTATCTGAATTTACTGTCTTCCTCCAGCATTCCCAGGTAGGAGGCATAGCGGCTCGGCGAAAGCTCCCCTGCCTCGAGGGCCTGTTTCACCGCACAGCCGGGCTCGTGGGTGTGGGTGCAGGGAATGAATCGGCAGGAATCGGCAAGTGCCAGCATTTCAGGGAAATAGGTGGATATTTCCTCCTTCTGCAGGCCATAGAGCCCGAAGCCCCTCAGGCCCGGGGTGTCGATGAGGTATCCGCCCGATGCAATCGGGTACATTTCGTATAGCGAGGTGGTGTGCCTTCCTTGCAGATGGGTGGAGCTGATCTGGGCGGTCTTGGGGTCGAGCGATGGGTCTATCGCCTTGATGATGGACGATTTGCCCACGCCGCTCTCTCCGCTCACGAGGTTCACGGCTGCGCCCTGCCGGGCGGCACAAAGTTCTGCTATGCGAGCTATTCCCTCTCCCGTCTTCACTGAGCATTCTATGACTTCGTAACCTGCTTTTTCATATATATTCCTGAACTCCTCCACCTGATCGGCCACCTCTTCGCGATATAGGTCCACCTTGTTGAGCACTATACTTACTGGGATCTTGAACATCTCGCAGCTCACAAGCTGGCGGTCAAGGAAGGGGTATTTGAGTTCCGGAAAATAGAGGCTGCAGACGAGAAAGCAGCGGTCTATGTTGGCGGCTATCACGTGCGACTGGCGGGAAAGGTTGGTGGACTTGCGCACGAGGTGGTTGTCCCGCGGAAGAATCCGGGTGATTTGCGCCGGGTGCTCCATCGACGGTGCCGCTTCCCACTCACACTCTACCCTGTCGCCCACAGAATATGCTGTGCGCCCCTTTGAAGCTGCTGTGCGGCCCACTGACAGTGCCGAGTCCCATTCACACTCTACCCTGTCGCCCACAGAATGTGCTGTGCGGCCCTTTGAAGATGCTGTGCGGCCCACTGACAGTGCCGGGTCCCACTCACACTCTACCCTGTCGCCCACTGCCACAGGATTGGTCGATGAGCCCTCGGCGAGCCTGACCTTTCCTCTGAGCACTGCCGGGAAAGGGGCCCATTCGGGCAGGCAGCTCAGCATATAATGGCTGCCGGCATTCTTCACTACTGTGGCTTCAACTTTGATCATAGCTTACAAAGTTAAGAAATAAAGCGTTTCTTTGCCACAAGTTTTTTATATTTGTGCGCAAATTGAAGCCTATGTCTCAAGATATCAATCCCCAGCCTGTTCACGAAGGCTCCGCAGCGAAAACAGCCAAGCGCGGTGACGACGCCCTTGCTGCCGAGGCAGGGCGCAACGCTGCCGAAGCCGGGCGCAACGCTGCCGAAGCGGGACTCAACGCTGCCGAAGCAGGGCGCAGCGCTGCCGAAGCGGGGCGCAGCGGCCAATCACCTTCCCCCGAAGCGAACCACAGCGGCCTTGCCCTTGCTGCCGAGGCCGGACGCAATGCTGCTGAAGCAGGGCGCAACACTGCCGAAGCAGGGCGCATCGGCCATTCACCTTCCCCCGAAGCGAACCACAGCGGCCTTGCCCTTGCTGCCGAGGCCGGACGCATACTGCTCCAGAACGGTGCGGAGATTTCCCGTGTGGAGGAAACAATGGAACGCATCGCCCGCCATTATGGCGAAAGCGGCGAGCAGTTCTTTGTGCTGAGCAACGGAATCTTCACCACCGGCCGCTCTTTCGCCAAGGTGGAGTTCATTCCCATCAAAGGGGCCCGTCTGGACAAAGTTGTGCAAATCAACCAGCTCTCCCGCGAGATTGCCGAGGGCAAGCACAGTCTTGAGCAGGCCTGGCAGAGGCTCGAATTCATTAAAAGCCAGCCTGAGAAGCCCGTCTGGGAACAGCTCCTCGCGGCTTTTCTTGGTTGCGGCGCATTCTGCATCATTTTCGGAGGCTCGCTGTTCGACGCTCTTGCATCGGCCATTGCCGCGACTCTGCTCAATCTGGTGGTACTCAAGCTGCTCAACCCTTGGTTCTCCAAGGCCTGCAACAGCATAGTGGCCGGCTTTCTTGGCAGCCTGTTCTGCGTATGTCTTTTCAAAATGGGCATCGGTGCCCATCTGGCCGATATGATTGTGGGCACTCTCATCCTCCTTATCCCGGGTGTTGCTTTTACCAACGGTCTGCGGGATGTGGCGGGCGAGGATTATCTGGCAGGTCTTACTCGACTGGCCGATGCCTTGATGATTTTCCTCTGCATCGCCCTTGGCTCCTTTCTTGCCATTCTCAGCGTGCAGCAGTTCTCGGCCCAGGACCTCTTCATCCACGGCACGGTAACCGACAGTCTCACAGCCAATTATACCATCCAGCTGGCCGCAGCCTTCATTGGCACCGGGGCTTTTGCTGTTCTATTCGGCGTGCCCCGCAAGCACTATTGGTCCTGCGCCCTGGTGGGAATGCTCGGCTGGGCAATCTATCTGCTGGTACTCAGAGAATTGCATGCCGGCGCCTTCTTTGCGGCCGCCCTGGGTTCGATGCTCGTTGCCCTCTGCTCACGTTTTGCAGCGGTGAAACTCCGCTGCCCAAGCACGGTTTTCCTCATCTGCGGCATATTCCCCCTCATCCCCGGTGGTGGCGTCTTCTGGAGTGCATACTACGCCGCACAAGGCGACATTTCCCTCGCCCTGCATATCGGTTTCGACTCCGTAAAGATCGCCTTCGCGATGGTAATCGTCCTCATCATCGTCTCCAACATCTTCCACCGGAAATAGCTTTCGCCAGCACATAACTATTGGACCTACCCGTTTCCAGCACAGAATTCCCTGCGCTCCTAGCATTCATTGCAAAGCAGCGAAAGTTATTCTGCCCGGTCGGCGCGCGGAGCCACCCACAGAGCTCAAGCGCGACGACAGTGCGCGGAAATAACTTTCGCCCTGCAGTAATCAATTAAAGAAACCTCTCCACAAGCAACTCGCAAATTGGAAGAATTGCCTTCGAGAAAAACATCGAGCACAACTACAATACTTAACACACTGATTATCAGCAATAAGACAATCCGCAAGGTGCTCGATGGCGCCCAAATTGATGCCGTTGAGCACAAGGATGTGCCACTCACACACGTAAAATGGACTTTGCCGTGCCCGATGAATTTCACCGGGCACATTCTAATATGCGTTGAATATAGCTGCAGACACTGCCGCTTCTGTCCCACCAAAGTTCAGCTCTGCGAGGCGGCCAGGCTCGTGGCTGGAAGGCTTGCAGCGCAAGGGTACTGTGCGAGCAATGGACGCAAGGCGTCCATCCGCGAGCGCAGCTTGGACCAGAAGGAGGTGAAACAATGGCCGGGGTGTTTGAGCGCAGCGAGTTCCCGGCCATCACCGACTTCGCAGGACAAGCCGCGGCGCGCATTGCCTGAAAGCCATGAGTCTGGCCGCCTCGCAGAGTCGTAGCTACGGGACTGGTTTAGCTACGGCGCCATTTTAGCGAAAACATGGCCTTTTTTCGCTATTTTGACTGAAAATACTTCGTTTTAGCGAAAACATGGCCTTATTTCGCTATTTTGACTGAAAATACTTCGTTTTAGCGAAAATAGGGCCTTTTTTCGCTATTTGGACTGAAAATACTTCATTTTAGCGAAAATAGGGCCTTTTTTCGCTATTTTGACTGAAAATACTTCATTTTAGCGAAATTAGGGCTTTTTTTCGCTATTTTGACTGAAAATACTTCATTTTAGCGAGGAGAAGGTGGCGGAGTTGACAGATGGAAATAACAAAAAAGAGGTCGAACCCGCGGGGGTGACCTCTTTTCATTGGTTTCAGAATTCGGTGTTACTCAGCTACGACCTCTACCTTGAGATCTGCGTAAACGCCCTTGTAGCATTTAACGCGAGCCTCGTATTCGCCAACTGCTTTGATTTCAGGAAGCTCGATGTTGCGCTTCTCGATTTCCACGCCAGCTGCAGCAAGAACCTCAGCAACCTGGGCGGAAGTGATGCCACCATAAAGTTTGCCGGTTTCGCCAACCTTGGCGGTGAGCTTAACCTCAACAGCGGAAATCTTGGCTGCAAGAGCCTGAGCATCTGCAACGAGTTTTGCTTCCTTGTGAGCTCTCTGACGCAGTGTCTCCTCGTGCTGCTTGATGGCAGATGGAGTACCTACGGTAGCAAATCCCTGAGGAACAAGGTAATTGAGAGCATATCCTGTTTTGACGTTTACAATGTCACCAGCCTCGCCGAGACCGATAACCTCTTTCTTCAAAATTATCTTCATACTCTCAAATTATTTAAGAAGGTCTGTTACAAATGGGAGAAGGGCGAGAGTGCGGGCTCTCTTGATAGCCTGGGCAACTTTCCTCTGGAACTTGAGGGAGGTTCCGGTAATGCGGCGAGGGAGAATCTTACCCTGCTCGTTGAGGAACTTCTTGAGGAATTCTGCGTCCTTGTAATCTACATATTTGATTCCTGCCTTCTTGAAACGGCAGTACTTCTTCTTGCGAACCTCTACGGTTGGAGGGTTCAGATAGCGGATTTCGCTGTTTTCAACATTTGCTGCCATAAATTAATCCTCCTTTTCTTCTACTTCTGCTTCAACTTCTGCCTCAACTACAGGCTCCTCCACCTTAGGGGCGTTGGCCTTTGCGTTGCGGACCTGACGACGATGCTCGGCATAAGCAACAGCATTCTTGTCAAGAGCTACGGTGAGGTAACGGATGATGCGTTCGTCACGGTGATACTGGGTCTCGAGAGTTGCGATGAACTCAGGGTTCGATTTGAACTCAATCAGGTAATAAAAACCTGAGGTCTTGTGCTGGATTGGGTACGCGAGCTGCTTGAGCCCCCAATCCTCTTCGTACACTACTTCGCCACCATTGTCTTTGATGAGCTGAATGTACTTGGCAACCGCTTCCTTCATCTGGGATTCAGACAAAACGGGAGTTGCAATGAAAACGGTTTCGTACTGTTTGATCATTTTTTAATTGATTTTAAATATAAATTGGCCCCAAAATTTGGGAGCGCAAAGGTAGGAATAAAAAAATTAATTTCCAAGCTATTCAGTAACAAATTGCTTCGGGTGCTTTGCTGTGAGCCCCATTTCCTTGTAGAGCTGCTGTATCCTGTTGGTATCTTCACGCGCATTGTCGGTAAGTTCCACCTTCTTGCCGTAACCGACCTCCTTCTTGCGATAATCGGCGTGGGCAAGATAAACAGGAATGCCGGTTTCGCGGGCAATGGTATGATATCCTGTCTTCCAGCGCTTTACGGGACGGCGGGTTCCCTCCGGACAAATCACCATATAGAACTTGTCGCTCTCGTTGATACTGTGGATAAGGTGCACCATCGTGGCCTGGGAATTGGCCCTGTCTATAGGGAAAGCACCCAGTTTGCGCAGAAGCCAGCCAAGAGGGCCCTTGAAAGCCTCCTTCTTGATCATCACCTTGAGTCTTTCACCATAAGAACGGAAAAAGAAATAACCCACCACAAAATCCCAGATGGAAGTATGCGGGGCAAAAAGGAAAATGGCCTTACGGTCCGATGGAGCAATGATCTCATCCTCGGAAACATGCCAGCCCAGAATCTTGCAAAGGATGAATCGGTGTATCTTCGGGTTCATTATATATTGATATCTTCAAGTTCTTCTTCGGAGCGCAGGTTGGCCCGGATAAAATTCTGCCTTTCAAGAGTATTGTCACCCATATAGAACTCCAGAATCTCCGCAATAGACTCCTCGTCGGCAAGTTTCACAAGGTCCACCCTCATATCCGGCCCTATGAAATCCTTGAATTCATGGTCCGAAATCTCACCCAAGCCTTTGAATCGGGTGATTTCACAGTTTCCCTTGAGTTTTGCTATTGCAGCGTTCTTCTGCGCATCGTCATAACAATAGTAGTTCTCCTTCTTGTTGCGCACCCTAAAAAGCGGAGTCTGGAGAATGTGCACATGTCCGCGGCGGATGAGATCCGGGTAGTACTTCATGAAGAAGGTAAGCACCAGCATGCGGATGTGCATTCCGTCGTCATCGGAGTCCGTTGCCACAATTATCTGGTTGTAGCGCAGGTTCTCCAGATCGTCCTCCACGCCAAGTGCCGAAATCAGCAGATTGAGTTCCTCGTTCTCGGCCACGTGCCTGTGGCTTTCCTTGTAGCAGTTGATAGGCTTTCCCCTGAGGGAGAAGACTGCCTGAAACTCGCCGCTTCGAGCCTTCGTGATGGTTCCCGATGCGGAATCGCCCTCCGTTATGAAGATGGACGATGCTCTTATGAACTCCTGCACCTTCTCCGGCGTACGCTCTGTAATCTTGTCGTTATAGTGATAGCGGCAGTCGCGCAGCTTGCTGTTGTAAACATTGGCCTTGCGGTTTTTGTCGCGGGTCTTCTTCTGAATTCCGGCAATCTCCTCACGCTCCTTCTGCGAAGCCTTGATCTTCTCCTCAATAACGGGAACGATGTCCATGTGCATGCGGAGATAATCGTCCAGAGCCTTGGACACGAAGTCGTTGATATAGGAGCGGATAGTAGGGCCCACATCCCCCGGCTTCTCCCACATGTAGGTGGAGCCGAGCTTGATCTTGGTCTGGCTCTCGAACTTGGGCTCCTGAATCTGGATGCTGATGGCACCCACAATGCCCTGACGGCAGTCTGCAGGTTCGTAATTCTTCTTGAAGAAATCCTTGAGTGTCTTGGCAATCGCCTCGCGGTATGCGGCAAGATGAGTACCTCCATCGCGCGTATTCTGGCCGTTCACAAAAGAGGAAAGATTCTCGCCATAAGCATTTCCATGAGAAAGAACCACCTCAATATCAGGACCTTCCAAGTGGATTGGCGGATAGAGCGGAGCTTCGCTCAGGTTCTCGTTCACCAAGTCGGCAAGACCGTTTTCAGAGAAATACTTTACCCCGTTGAACATTATGGTGAGGCCCTTCTTGAGGTAGGAGTAGTTCTTGACCATAGACTCCACAAAATCCAGATTGAAGGAAAATTCCCCGAAAAGTTCCTTATCCGGCAAAAAGCAGGTAAAGGTACCGTTCTTCTCCTTTGTAGGCTCTTCCGCCTCTTCCTGAAGCACTCCCTGGCGGAATCGTGCCCAATGGCAGAGCCCGTCTCTATAGGAGCAGACGTAAAATTCCTCGGACAAGGCATTCACAGCCTTGGAACCCACACCGTTCAGACCAACGGACTTCTTGAAGGCCTTGTCGTCGAACTTGCCGCCAGTATTGAGCTCGCTCATTGCCTGAACCAGCTTGCCGAGCGGAATGCCGCGGCCGAAGTCACGCACCGACACCTGCCCATTTTCGTCTATGTCTATGTTTATCTGCTTGCCGAAACCCATTGCAAACTCGTCTATGGAGTTGTCGATGATTTCCTTGAGAAGGACATAGATGCCGTCGTCCTGATTGCGGCCGTCTCCAAGGCGGCCGATGTACATTCCGGGCCTCATCCTTATGTGTTTGAAACCCTCCAGAGTAATGATATTGTCTTCGGTGTAAGTATTCTTCTGCTCTTGACTCATCTTAAGCTATGGTTTTTGAAACAAAGTCCGCAAAGTTACAAAATAATTGCGTCAATGAAAAGGTGGATTTGGCTAAAATTCGGGTCGTTTGTGTAGAGACTCACCTGGAACTGATGGTCGCTTCCGGACTCCAGATCTTTCGAGCCGATTCTGAACCGAAGTTCCGCCCGGGCTCCGGGAGCAAGAGATTGCGGAGCCTTCAGGCATGCCTCCACATTCTTCCCCAAATCTATCTTATATACAAGCAGATCACTCTTTCCATAATTATAAAGGACAAAGCCGGCCTCAAAATCCTTCCCTGCCTCGACATTATATACATCCTTCTCCGCGCTGTAGTCGGCCACAGGAGCATTGGCCAGCTGCTCGACAGTCCAGAAAGCGAAATTCTCCTTGCTCACGGCCGTGAACTCCAGCTCCCAGGGAGCCTTCTGCGAATTCACCAGAGGACGCGCGCGGTAGATATTGCGGCCGAATCGGCTGCGGTTCGAGCGCAGCACCACCCTTGCCTGAGCCCTGCTGCGTGCGGGAATCTCCAGCACCGCCGGAAGAATTGTCAAATCGGGATCGGCCGATTCCCAAGTGATGCTCACAGGCTCGCTGCCCAGATTGGCAAGGCTGAATTCCATACTCTTCTGCTCGCCCTGAAGCATATTCCCAACGGAGTAGCTCAGCGTTTTGAGGCCCAAAGAGCCGAAACTCAGCGGAAAACACTCCTCCAAAGACAATCTGGCAGAATGGACACTGCCGCGAAGATGCAGAATGAGAGGCTTCTGCAAATCGTTGAAATAGACATTGAGGGTCTTGTCGAAGTCGTAGGGTCCCTCATCATTGGAAAAGACTGCACTTATGCTTCCCTGTTCTCCCGGTGCAATGGCGTTCTTGGTCCAGCTCACGGAAGTGCAGCCGCAAGTCTTATTCACAGTCTTGACAGTGAGCTTGGCGGACGATATGTTGGTAAATGTGAACGTGCAGGAAAGAGGGCCGTCGGAAGTAGTTACATCGCCCCAATCGTGCACGGTCTTGTCGATGCTCACAATCCCGGCAAACTTGACACCCGGCAGTTTCTGGGCAGCGGGAGCCGCAAAAAGAGCAGTTCCGCCAGCTGAGAGCAAAGCCCAGAGAGCTACAAATATCTTCTTTATGAATGAACTCTTTCTCATAAATGCAAAAATAAACAATTTATCCCAAGTTTTCCATTATTGACAAAATGTCACGAACAGGCTATGGCCCGAAATTTGACACAAATGTCAAGAAACGGAATTTTAAACACAAAATATTATGGTTAAACCTAGCACAAAAATTTATATGGGCCTCACGGGTGTGGCTCTTATAATCCTCGGAATAGTCTGCCTCTGCAATCCCGGCAGCACACTTCTTTCAATTTCCTGGCTCATCGGCCTGTTCACCCTCATAAGCGGTGTATTCAATTTCTGTACCTGGATACGTTCCAAATCCTATCTGCCGCAAAGCGGAATGGTGCTTCTGTCATCCATTCTGGAAATAATCCTCGGTATCACCTTCATGAACCACAATCTGCTTCTGGCCACGATGCTGCCTCTGCTTTTCGGAATATGGCTGCTTATCGAAGGCATCTCACTGGCCATCCGCTCCTTTGACTACAAGGCAGTCGGTTTCAGGGCCTGGTGGCTGCTCACCCTTCTTGGAGCACTTGCCGCCGTGGGAGGATACTTTGCAATTGTGAACCCGTTCAGAGTAGGAGGAACAGCTCTCAGCATCATTATAGGAGCAGGCATCATAATACTCGGCATAATAGACATCCTTGCCCTCTGCGGACTCAAGAAATTCGAGAAGAAGCATTTTGCCTGGCTTGACGACGACGTTGACTATCAATAGAATCAGATATCCATATACTAAAGAAGCCGACCCCGAAAGGCCGGCTTCTTCTTTTGTGTTTTGCAGATTATTCTGCAGGGCTGATTGAGCCTGTAGGGCAGCTGTCTGCGCAAGCACCGCAGTCGATGCAAACTGAAGGGTCGATTGTGTAAACATCACCTTCGTGGATAGCTCCTGAAGGGCATTCTGCCTGGCAAGCTCCACAAGCTACGCAGGTATCTGCTGAAATTTTGTAAGCCATAACAATTTTTTTAAAACGTTTTAATGCTGCAAAATTAATAAAAGGCGGGCATATTCCCAAAAAATATTATCTTTGTAAGATGGGTGCCCGGGAGCTCTGCCGCTTTAGTGTTGCCCGGGAAGATATAAACCTGATAATTATTTAATTATTAACTAGATAAATCATTCAACTATGTTTAAAGGACAACCTAAAGGTCTATTCGCCCTTGCACTTGCCAATACCGGCGAGCGCTTCGGCTACTACACCATGCTGGCCATCTTCATGCTCTTCCTGCAAGCCAAGTTCGGCTGGGATCAGGCACTTTCGAGCCAGGTGTACAGTATTTTCCTCGCTGCAGTTTACTTTATGCCAGTCCTCGGCGGCTGGCTCGCCGACAAAATAGGTTACGGCAAATGCGTGATCACCGGTATCACCGTGATGTTCCTCGGCTACATAGCCCTCGCCATCCCGACCCCTGCCAACGGCCTCGGCATAGCCCTGATGATTGCAGCCCTTCTTCTCATCGCAGTAGGTACAGGTCTCTTCAAGGGCAACCTCCAGGTAATGGTGGGCAATCTCTACGATGACCCTAAATACTCTTCCCGCAGAGACGCCGCCTTCAGCCTTTTCTATATGGCCATCAACATCGGTGCGATGTTCGCCCCTTCTGCCGCTACGGCAATCACCAACAAATTCCTGAGCAAGGCCGGACTTATCTACAAGGCTGACATCCCTGCGCTTGCACATCAGGTTCTGGGTGGCACAATCGAAAGCGCCAACTCCGCGAAACTTGCCGGACTCCAGGCCCTTATGCCATCTGCAGATGTTCAGGCAATGTCGGCATCGGACTTCAGCGCATACTATATCGACCATCTTTCATCGGCCTACAACATGGGCTTCGCAGTTGCCTGCGTTTCCCTCATCGTCTCCATCGCCATCTACTTCGGCTTCAGGAAATGGTTCAAGCATGCCGATGTGAACGCCAAGCAGGCTGCCAAAGCTGAAAGCGCAAATGTGAAGGAACTCACTCCGGCACAGACCAAAGAGCGCGTGGTTGCCCTCTGCCTTGTGTTCGCAGTGGTAATCTTCTTCTGGATGGCCTTCCACCAGAACGGACAGTCCCTCACCTGGTTCGCCCGCGACTACACCCAGTCTTTCGTTAGCGGAGTGCCTAGACTCGGATTCAGCATCTGGATTCTTGCCCTCATCGCCGTATCAATTTACACCCTCTTCGGAGTATTCCAGACCGAAAAGACCGACGGAAAAATTGCCTGCGGAGCAGTTACCCTCGCCCTCTGGGGAGGCGCCTATGCCCTCTACAGCGGAATGCCTGCAACACTCGACATCCAGCCGCAGATCTTCCAGCAGTTCAATCCGTTCTTCGTAGTCTTCCTCACCCCTATCTCGATGGCAATCTTCAGCGCCCTGGCTTCGAAGAAGACCGCAAAGCATCCGAAAGGAATGGAACCTTCCGCCCCGAAGAAAATTGGAATCGGTATGTTCGTTGCCGCAATCGGCTATCTCATAATGATATTCGCTTCGCTCGGACAGGCTTCACCTTCCGAACTGGGAGGAACCGTATCGCCGGATCCGGTGGTTCCTATGTACCTTGTGAGCACCTATCTCGTTCTCACCTTTGCAGAGCTACTGCTCAGCCCTATGGGAATTTCATTCGTTTCCAAGGTGGCTCCTCCTAAGCTCAAGGGTCTTATGATGGGTCTCTGGTTTGCAGCAACCGCTATCGGCAACTACCTCAGCTCCATCCCGGGACTTCTCTGGAAGAACGTTCCGCTCTGGGCCAACTGGGCCATCCTTATGGCACTCTGCGTAATCGCAGGCGGCATAATGTTCGCTATGCTCAAAAAGATTGAAGCTGCAACTGCAGACGAATAATGAAGAAAAAGCTCATACGGTTTTTTATGCGCCTTCTCGCCGCAATGCCGCTTGGAGTGCACCGCTTCAACGCGCACATTGTGGGCTGGATTGCCAGAGTGCTTGTCCGATACCGCCGCAAAGTGGTGCAGGACAACATCGACAAGGCTTTCCCGGAACTCGGCGGGAAGGAACGCAAAAAAATCTGCAGAGACTTTTACCTGCATTTCGGACAGCTTGTCTGCGAGACAATCTGGTTCGGAGGCAGCAAAAAAGAAAGGCTTGTCAAGTCCGGAATTGTGAATATCGTGAACCCGGAAGAAATACGCAGACTGCACGAAAGCGTTCCGGGAACCGTAGTTCTCTGCTCCCATATGGGCAACTGGGAAATCTACGGCGGGACTCCCTACTTCGACAGCGGCCACACTCTCACAAAAGACAACTGCGGAGTGGTTTACCGCAGGCTGCGTAATGCAATGTGGGACGATATCTTCAAAGAGAACAGACTATACTGCTTTGAAGGCGGCTTCGAGCACTATATAGAGTCCTCCAACATCATCCGCCACATGTACGGCAATGCCGACAAAAAGATGTTTTACTTCATTATCACGGACCAGTGGCCTTACTTCAAGGCGCCTTCGTACATTGAAGTCAACTTTATGGGCCGGCGCACCAGGACAATGAGCGGAGCCGCCCAGGTTGCAAGGCGCTACTCCCTTGCAGTGAGTTACCTCTCCATGAGGCGCAGGGAAAAGGGCAAGGGCTACGACATGGAATTCGTTCCCATCTGCGACAATGCCGCAACGATGGACCTGCAGAGCATAATGGACAAATACTATTCTCTTCTGGAACAGGATATACGCAAAGACCCGGGGAACTATCTCTGGAGTCACAGGCGCTGGAAAAAATATTGAAAGGTATGAAACGCTTTATTACTGCAATTGCAGCACTGTTCGCCCTCGGTTTCTGCGCTTCTGCACAGAAATACGATGCAGTGCATTACACCCTTCCGAAAACCGTCATTGAGGTGGAGATAGAGTGCGTGGAGCAGATTTACCTTACGGGGCCCTATGCCCGATACGCCAAGGAGATGCTCGATATGGACACTCTGCCGAAAGACAGCACCGTCTTCCTCATAGAAAGCATCAGGCTCAGTGCCAGAAGCGAAGCCGATACCCGCGAGCGCCGCAGCGCAGAACTGTCGCCAAAGGCTATGGAGAGCCTCTGCAAACTTATGGAACAGGGACTTGTCTGCGACCGGACCACCTCCGTGGACAATGCCCGGGCAAGTGTGGAATTCAGCTGCCATAGGCTTGTTCCAAGGCCCGAGCCGCTAAACTCCAAGCGTTTGCGCAGCCAGGCCAAGGCAGCAGCCGATGAAATCAAGAGCCTTCGCGAAAACTGCTACAACATCGCCACCGGCAATACCGATGCATCGTACGCGGGAGAAGCCCTGGGAGCAGCCCTGACAGAACTGCACGCAAGGGAAGCCGCCCTTTTGGAAAAGTTCGGCTACAGCTGCACGGAAAAAAAGCACAAAGCCCATTTCTGCATCGTCCCTAACCGCAGCAGCATGGTCTATGAGGCCTTCTGCTTCAGCCCAGAACTTGGGATACTGCCGGCAGGCTCGCCCGAAGGCCAACCCTACAACATCGAGATAAGCGCCGAAGCGATAAAAGGCCTGGAACTTGCAGAAGAGCAGCCGAAGAACACCGTTGCACTCAGCTACAGGATTCCTTCGCAGTGTGTGGTTAAACTCTGCTGCTACAATCACGTTCTCGAAAGCATCAGAGTGCCAATATACCAGTTGGGACTTGAAGAAACAGTATATATTTTAAACAAGTGATATTATGACAATCAAAGATTTGACTCCATCCATAGTATGGGACAACTTTTATAGGATCAGCCGTATTCCGCGCCCTTCGAAGCACGAAGAGAAAATCCGCCAGTACCTTCTCGACTGGGCTGCCGAAAACGGAGTGGAAGCATTTACCGACAAGACCGGCAATGTGATAATGCGCGTTCCAGCCACCCCGGGTTACGAAAACTGCAAGGGTGTCATCCTTCAGGGCCACATGGACATGGTTCCCCAGAAGAACTCCGACAAGGTGCACGACTTCCTCACCGACCCTATCGAAACCAAGGTGGAAGGCGACTGGCTCAAAGCCTGCGGAACCACCCTCGGTGCCGACAACGGACTCGGCCTTGCCCTTGCGCTGGCAGTTGCCCAGAGCAAAGACGTGGAGCACGGCCCGATTGAAATCCTCGCCACCTACGACGAAGAAACCGGCATGACAGGTGCACAGGCCCTCGAACCCGGCATCCTCAAGGGCGACATCCTCATCAACCTCGACTCGGAAAGCGAAGGCGAGCTTTATGTAGGCTGCGCCGGTGGCATAGACGCATCGGCCACAGGCAAATACGAACTCCAGGCAAAGCCGGAAGGCTGGCACGCCCTCTGTGTGAAGGTGAAAGGCTGTCAGGGAGGACACTCGGGTATGGATATCGTCCTCTACCGCGCCAACGCCAACAAGGCCGCTGCCCGCATTCTGCTGGCACTCAGCCACAAAACCGAATGCCTGCTGGTGGATGTGGAAGGAGGAACCCTTCGCAACGCCATCCCTAGAGAGTGCTTTGCCACCATCTACGTAAAGGACAAGGATGCTGCAGTGAAAGTACTTGACGAAGAGGCAGCCGTTCTGGCCAAGGAATATGCCCAGACCGATCCTGACTTTGCAGTGCTGGTGGAAGACTGCGGGTGCAGCAAGCCTTGCGCCGGAGCAGCCGACAGCCGCCGCATCCTGAACGCCATCATAGCCTGCCCGGACGGGGTTGAGCGCATGAGCGCATCCATCCACGGCCTTGTGGAGACTTCCAACAATATGGCAATGGTCAAGGTGGCCGATGGAGAGTTCTTCGTGAAGAGCCTTCTGCGCAGTTCGGTAGATACCGCAAAGCAGGCCCTCTGCGACAAGATGCAGGCAGTTTTCGAGCTTGCAGGAGCAGAGATCGAATTTGTAGGAGGCTACTCAGGCTGGGCTCCAAATCCGGAATCGGACATTCTCAAGATAATGAAGGAAGTATATCTGCGCCTCTACGGCAAGGAGCCGAAAGTGATGGCAATCCACGCAGGTCTGGAATGCGGTATTCTCTCCGGCGCCTATCCTCACTGGGATATGATTTCCTGCGGCCCTACCCTTTTGAGCCCTCACTCCCCTGACGAGCGCGCATACATCCCGTCCGTTGCCAAAGTCTGGGATTACCTCAAGGAAGTGCTCAAAAGCATTCCCGCAAAATGACAGATTCCAAAACAAGGGAAAAACTGATGGACTGGGCCGTTGAATACAACGACCCGGTCTATTTCGAAGAAGACCCCATTGCCTTCCCGCGCAAACTCGCAAAAGAAGGCAAGAGCCTGAAGGACATAGAGATAGCTGCAGTATTTGCAGCCCATTTCGCCTGGGGACGCAGGGCAATGATCGTGCGCGACTGCAATCGGCTTTTCGAGCATATGGACTGGAGCCCATGGGACTATGTGCGCGAAGGCGAGTGGAAAAGCAGCAACGAGAGCATTCACAGAACGGTGAAATGGTCGGAAGTTGCCGCCATCTGCGCCAGACTCAAGGACTTTTACTCCAGGCACGAAAGCCTCGAAGAACTCGATGCCCAGCAGTTCCGCTGCCTGATCTACGGCCAGAAACCGGATCCCAAGGCAGCCAACAAGAAAATCAATATGCTCAGGCGCTGGATGGTAAGGGACGACGGCAAAGTGGACCTCGGGCTGTGGAAGCACAGCAGCAAAAGCGAACTGATAGTGCCTCTGGACGTGCACGTTTACACCCAGGCCTGCGATTTGGGCCTGAGCAGCAGAAAAGCAAAAGATCTGCTTACGGCTCAGGAAATTACGAACTGTTTTAAAGAAATATGGCCGGACGATCCCCTGCTCGGGGACTTTGCCCTGTTCGGCTATGGAGTGAGTCAGAAAAATGCCTAAGTTGTTCATCCTCTCGGGCTGCAACGGTTCAGGAAAGACCACGGCCTCGTACAGCCTGCTTCCCGACCTTCTGGAATGCAGGGAATTCGTGAATTCCGACGAATTCGCGAAGAGCCTCTCGCCTTTCAACCCTTCAGCGGCCTCGGTGGCTGCCAGCCGCTATATGCTATTGAAGGTGCAGTATCTGCTTTCACGCAAGGCCGATTTCATAATCGAAACCACCCTTGCCACCCGCTCGCTGATGAACATAATCAAGCAGGCCAGAGAACTGGGCTACGAAATAACCCTGCTCTACTTCTGGCTCAATTCGGTGAACCTCGCGATAGAAAGGGTCCGGAAGAGAGTGGAAGCAGGAGGGCACAACATCCCCGAAGACGTTATCCGCAGACGCTACGTAATGGGCCTGAAATACTTTTTCGAGATTTACCTGCCCGTTGTGGACCGCTGGGTGCTGGCCGACAACAGCAAAAGCCCTTTCGTTGTAGTGGCGGAAGGCAATCAGGAGAACAGCTATATCAAAGACAAAGAAAAATATGAGTGCATCAGAAACATTTGCTATCCCGACTCAAACCCTGGAGAAACTGACAGGCAGGGCATTGCGTAAGGGAGGCAATTACTGCGACCTCTTTTTCGAAAATTCCAGCATCTGGACCATCTCCCTCAAGGACTCCAAAGTGAGCAGCGGCGGCTTCCACCGCGACTACGGCTGCGGAATCAGGGTCCTTTGCGGAGAGCGCACAGGCTATGCCTACAGCGAGAGCACGGACTACGAGTCCCTCTGCAAAGCGGCCGATGCTGCCGGCGCCATTGCCCTGTGCAGCAGTTTGAAAGACAAGCCCATACAGATAGAAGCCGACTGCCCTCGCAACAAGGGTTTCTACCCCATGCAGCAGGATTTGCGGCTGGCCCAAAGCAGCCGCTTCGTGGAACTGCTGCAAAAACTCGACAGCAGCCTTCGCCGCCGCGAAAGCAGAATCGTCAAACTCATGGCCACAGCATCGTACAGCCTGAGCGAAATCTATATGTACAACTCTCTGGGCCAGAGTGCAGAAGACTTGAGGCCCTTGTGCTCCCTCAACTTGAGCGCAATAATAGAGCAGAACGGCCAGAGACAGGTGCGCACTGCATCCAAAAGCCTGCGCCAGGGTCTCGAATTCTTTGACGATGCCCTCATCCTCGAGCTTTCCGACACTATCTGCAGGAACATCGACCGGGGCTTCGAAGCCGGCAGACCGGCAGGCGGCCAGATGAACGTGGTAATGGCCGCGGGCGCATCGGGCATTCTCTTGCACGAAGCTATGGGCCACGCTTTCGAAGCTGATTTCAACCGCAAGGGACAGAGCATCTTCTGCGACAAGATGGGGCAGCAGATCTGCCGCAAAGGGATAAATATAGTGGACGATGCCACCATCCCCTTCCTCAGGGGCAGCTGCAACTGGGACGATGAACTCACTCCGGGGCAGAAGACCTATATGGTGCAGGACGGGGTGCTCACATCCTACCTGCACGACCGCATTAGCGCCTCCTGCTACGGCCTGGCATCGACCGGAAACGGACGCAGGGAATGCTTCAGGAACTTCCCCATCCCCCGTATGCGCACCACCTATATGGAAAGCGCAGAAAAAGGAAGCCTCGAAGACCTCATCCATCTGGCAGGGAACGGCATCTATGTGGATGAATTCTCCAACGGAGAGGTGCAGATTGAGACGGGCGACTTCACCTTCTATGTAAGAGGGGGCTATCTGATTGAAAACGGGCGTCTTACCCGCCCGATAAAAGACCTCAACATTATAGGCAACGGCCCTAAGGCTCTGGCGGGAATAGAGGCAGTGGCCTCCGACCTTGTAATAGACACAGGCCGCTGGACCTGCGGCAAGGGGCAGAGCGTGCCGGTAAGTTGCGGCACCCCTTCTCTTTTAATCAACAATCTCACAGTAGGAGGACAATGATAGACAATGAAGAAATACGCCTCGCAAAACTTTGCGTGGAATTTGCCAAAGAGCAGGGTGCCCAGGATTGCAGACTCAACCTGTTCAAGAGCGAAAGCAATCTCATCAACACCCTCAATGGAGCTGTGGACAATGTGAGCCACAGTCTGGACAGGAGCATGAGCCTACAGCTCTTTGTGGACGGGCGCTTTGCCAGCTTCTCCACCAACAGGCTCGAGGAGCAGGATCTCAAAGACTTCATAGTCAAGGCCATATCCCTCACCAGAGTGATGGAGCCCGATTCCGCACGGCAGCTGCCCGAGCCTGAGCGCTGCTGCAAGTGCGCCACAAACGGCCGGGAAATGGGACTCTACGACGACACTTTCCCCCTTATGGATATGGACCGCAGGCTGGAAATCGCATTGAAAAACTGCCTCAAGGCAGAAAACACAAAAGACTACAGCATAGTATCGGAAGAAGCCCAGTACAGCGACTCCGAATTCGACAACATCAGCCTGGACAGCAGGGGGCTCTGGTGCCGCCATCTGGAAACGTCTTTCGAATACGCCTCCAATGTGACCGTGCAGGGTCCCGAGGGGCAGAAGACCTCCAATTACGAATGGATTGCCAGACCGATGCTGAAAGATCTGCACACCGAAGACATAGCCGGGAAGGCGCTTGAAAAAGCCGTGGCCCAGCTCGGAGCCAAAGCTGCCTCAAGCGGACGTTATAACATGGTGGTACACAGGGACGTGGCCTCCAAACTGCTCACTCCCCTGCTCAATGCTCTTGGAGGCTATGCGCTGCAACAGAACAACAGTTTCCTCACCGACAGCCTGGGCAAACAGCTCTTCTCCCCTGCCCTGAGCGTGTATGAGGTATGTCACAGGAAAGGGGAATCGGGCTCGAGACTCTTCGACAGCGAAGGTGTTGCTACAAAGGAGGGTCCGATCATTGAAAACGGAGTAATAAAACAATATTTCATAAACACATATATCGCCAACAAGACAGGTCTTGAGCCAAGCGTGGAAGATGCCGTAAGGCCTCTTCTGAAAGCCTGGCCCGAAGAAGGTCTCGACTGCAGGGCTATCATCGGACGATGCGGCAGCGGAATTCTGGTCACCGGCTTCAACGGGGGCAACTGCAACAGCGCCACAGGCGATTTCTCCTACGGAGTGGAAGGTTTCCTCTTCGAAAATGGTGAGATCAAGGCTCCGGTGAGCGAAATGCTCATTACAGGCAACATGAAGGAACTTTTCTGCAAACTGCTCTATGCGGGAAGCGATACCCGCAGCGACCAGAGCAAACTTGTTCCGAGCCTTGCATTTGAAGGCGTGGATTTCAGCGGATTATAAACCAATATTACAGATATGAAGATTGAACAGAACAAAGTGGTGGCACTCAGCTACCAGCTCACAGTGGACGGAGCCATCGCCGACAAGGCCGATGCAGAGCGTCCATTACAGTACATTCACGGCACGGGAATGCTCCTGCCGCGTTTCGAAGAAGAAGTTAATGGCAAAGAGCCGGGAGAAGAGTTTGAATTTACGCTCTCTCCGGAAGAAGGCTATGGCGTTTACAGCAGCGACTACATTTTCGAGCTGCCTCTCGAGGCCTTCATGCTCGACGGAGTAGTGCGCAGCGACCTCCTTGTACCGGGCAGGGTTATTCCTATGCTCAATTCCGAAGGCGGAGTGGTTCAGGGAACCGTACACGAGGTGAAGGAGAACTCTGTGCTTATGGACTTCAACCACCCTATGGCAGGCAAGACTCTGCATTTCACCGGCAAGGTGGAGGATGTGCGTGAAGCTACAGAAGACGAACTTCTCAACGGGCTCCAGAGGAAATGCCACTGCGGCAAGGAAGGCGGCTGCCACTCAGGCGAGGGCGGATGTGAGGGAGATTGTGCCTGTGAAGGCAATTGCGGATCGGAAGACTGCCATTGCGGCTCGGAAGGCTGCAATTGCTAGCAGAAAAGCATAGCCAAACTTCCCACAGCGACGGCCACGACCAGACCTACAGCTTTTCCGAGCAGGAAACTGACTTTGTTTTCGGCAAGAAGAGGCAGGCTGGCGTGGCCGTCCTGCGATATGCAGCTTGCAATGAGCACCGGCAGCGGCAGAGTTCCGCTGGCAAAGAGTGTGACAAAAAGCAGATGCGGGCCCGATTCGGGAATGAGCCCTACCAAAGCGGCCAGGACTATCATCAAAAAGACATTGGAATTGATCCACTGGCTCACATCCACAAAATTTTCCAACACTCCTATGACTACAAGAACGCCGAAGGTCCAGGCAAAGACTCTCGGAAGGTGCTTCTTGATTACATGCTTCCAGATATTCTCCTTGAGAAAAGCCTTCAAACCCTTGTGGTGCTTGCAATGCTGCCCGTCGATATCTGGCTCGACATCGATATCGCCGCACTGATGGCTGCGGTGGCGGGGCTTGATTTTGAGGGCATCGACCGCCAGGCCTACTCCGAAAGCCAGAAGACTCAGGCAGAGAATGAGAGGAATGGCTGTCTTCGGGAAACTTGCCAGCATCACGAAGGCCTCGTCGCCGCTGGCTGCAATCATCATGGCGGCAAGGGCGCCGAAACTCAGCAGCCCGTGGTTGTAAAGGGAGGTGACCACATATCCGCCCATACAGCCGGGGATGGCACCGATAAGGGCCCCGAGGCCCACACGGCCCACTTTGCTGGAGCGTATGCGGTTGAAAATGCGTCCGTGCGACTCTATATTGAGGGCCTCGATGATACTCATCATGAGCATCACGAAAATGCAGACCTCCAATGACTCGCCAAAGGCTTCAAAGATAATATCCAAAACTGTATTTATGTCCATCAGATTTTCTTTTTACGAGGATAGATGCCCAGCACGAAAAGCAGGGAGAACATCTCGAGACGTCCCAGAAGCATAAGAAGGCTGGAGCTGAATTTGACAATTCCCGGAAGAGAGGAATAATTGCATACGGAGCCCACCTCCCCGAAACCCGGACCCACATTGCCCACACAGGCAAACGATGCCGAAAAAGCCGTCTGCAGGTCCAGACCCCAAAGAGTATTCCATATTGCCCCGACAATCACGAGAAGCACATAGAAAATGATATAGGTCTTGGAATCGGACACTCTTGCCTCGCTTATCGGACGGCCTTCTATCTTTATGATATTCACCTGATTGGGATTGGACAGACTGGCGAGTTTGTTCTTGATGGATTTGTAGGCCACATGCAGGCGGTCGAATTTCATACCTCCGGAAGTGGAACCGGAACAGCCGCAGACGAAGGAGCAGAATATCAGAATCAGGATGCTTGTAGCAGGCCAGATGTTGGTATCGGCCGTAGCAAAACCGGTGGTGCTGCAAATGGAGCAGACCTGGAATACTGAACGGCGCAGGCACTCTCCGAAGCTGCCGTAACTCTTGTGGAAAAAGAGGTTCAGTCCAACTAAAAGCACGCAGGCGAGCACGCAGAAAAAGTAGGACCGTGCCACTTCCGACTGGAACACGTTGCGCTGCTTGTTGCGGGTGAAGATGGAGTATATGAGGCAGAAGTTCACGCTGGCAAGGAACATGAAGAGGCTTATGAGCATTTCCACAGGCACACTGTCAAAGGCTGCAATGCTGGCATTGCGGGTGGAGAAACCGCAGGTGGACATGGTTGACATTGCGTGAGTTACGGAATCGAACCAGCCCAGACCGAGGAGTTTGAGAAGTATTGCGAGGATTACTGTCATGGAGATGTAGGTTGTGACCATCATCCCCACAAGGGAGCGCTCGCGCGTGGCCGCATCGTCCCTGGCAATGCCGGAAACCTCCACACCCGTGAGCACGGCTCCGTTGCCGCTGGAGGCCGGAAGAACGAGAGAGAAGAGGGCCACGATTCCTATACCGCCCATCCAGGAGGTGGACATTCGCCAGAAAAGCAGGCCGCGGGGCAGGGCTTCTATGTCGTTCAATATGGATGCGCCTGTGGTGGTGAAACCCGATACGCTCTCGAAGAGGGCGTTGATGAAACTGAATTCACCGCCGTACATCAGGTAGGGAATCATGCCGAAGATGCAGGCGAAACTCCAGGAGCCTACCACTATATAATAGCCTTCGCGGGAGGTTATCCTGTGGTTCTGGCCGTTGTGGCGGACAAAAATCTGAGGGAAGGCCCCGAAAATGCCCACTATGAGGGCGGAAAAGAGAAGAGGAACGGCGCTCGGGTCCGAGCCATAGACAAAACCCACAATGGACGCTACAAGCATCATTGCAGCGACCAGGAGCAGGGAGACTCCGATGAGTCTAATTACGAGTTTGCTTCTCATTTCTTTTCGGGCACGAAGATACAAAAATTATCGATAGGTTTTCAATATTGAAGTCTTTTGTGTATTTTTGAGAGTTGATAAAACTGTTTTCATATGTTATCCGGTATCCTATTAAGTTGTATTCTCAGCATCTGCAGCCCCAACACTGGCGAGGCTGCCAAAGATGATTTCCGTCTGGCCCACAACCGTCCAAAAATCGGACTTGTACTTGCCGGAGGCGGCGCAAAAGGCGCTGCTCACATCGGTGTTCTCCGCTATCTCGAAGAGCACAACATTCCTGTGGACTACATTGCCGGAACCAGTATGGGTTCCATAGTGGGAGGCCTCTATGCCCTGGGCTACAGCGCCGATGAACTCGAGGCCCTGATTTCCGGAATGGACTGGCCCTTCTACCTTACCGACGGAGTGGACCGCAGCGAAATCTCCTTCAACGAAAAGAGCATCCGGGACGCCTACCGCTTCAATGTTCCTTTTGAGCTGCAAGACCCTGAAAGTCAGGAAAATCTGAAGAACAAGAACCAGCGGGCCCTGATAAACAGCCTGCCGAGCGGCGCGGTGAGCGGCTACAATATAGTCAACCTGTTCAACGCCCTCTGTGTCGGCTATACCGATTCTCTCGACTTCGACACCCTCCCCATACCTTTTGCCTGCATATCTGCCAATATCATCGACGGCAGCGAGGTGGTACACCGTAGCGGCAGCCTGCCTATGGCAATCCGTGCGAGCATGTCGCTTCCGGGTATTTTCAGCCCTGTTTTCACCGAAGACGGCAAAGTCCTTATGGACGGCGGTCTGGTGAACAATATGCCTGTGGACGTGGTGAAACAGATGGGCGCCGACATTGTCATTGGGGTGAACCTGGCCGTTGACAAGGCCACCGACCCGGCCATGCTGCAGTCGCTGCCTTCACAGATCAGCCAGCTTATGAAAATAGTTACCGGCAACGGAGTTATGGAGCACCGTAAAATGTGCGACATCCTCCTTCTCCCGGACATGACGGGCTACGGCACCCTGAGTTTCAATCCCGAGTCCATAAGAACCATAGTCGGCCGCGGCTACGACAAGGCCAAAGAGCATGAGGAGCAGTTCATTGCATTGGAGAATATGCTCAAGCGCTACGGCACTCCGGAGCAGTATTACAACGCACAGAAAGCAAAAGGCGCAGTGGGCAAATACTTCACTCTTTCGGACATTGTCTTCGACGGAGTGGACTCCAAGGACATCCCTTGGCTTATGAGAAAGACAGGACTTGAGACAGGCCGGTACATCGACCTTGGCACCCTGGAGAAGGCCGTATCGCTCATAATGGGTACCCAGGCCTTCACCGAGGTGAACTATGTGCTTGAGGAAGACGGGCTCAACGGCGACTATGTGGTGCATTTCAAACTCAAAGAGGCCAAGCCTAATGTATTCAGCCTCAGTCTCCGCTACGATACCCACGATGCCATGCAGATGGGTGTGCGCTTCGGTATAAACGAGCAGAAGATGAGCGGCTTCAGGCTGGCTTCGAGCTTCAAGTTCTCCTACAACCCGTCGGGTTCCCTGCTGCTTTCCTATGTTCCGAAGGTTTGGCCGAGAGTATGCCTGTCCTACGATTTTCTCGACAGGGATGCGGATCTCTTTGCGGTAGGGCGCAAGCACACCACCTCCCTGAGCTATCTCAGGCACGATGTCAAGCTCTACCTTTCTGAATATCATATGCGCAGGATTGACCTCAAGGGTGGTTTTGCCGCCCAGATGACCAACTACCGCAGAGCCATCTTCGCCTACACCCACTCCTTCGATGTGAATATGAAGCCGCTTGCAATGGGTGGTCTTTTCTTCGACGTGAACATCGACAATCTGGACAAGGCCTATTTTGCCACGGAAGGATACAAGGGCAGCTTCAATTTCTACCAGAATTTCTGGCAGCACAGAGGAGGTGCCATGGAATACAGACCTTACACAAGCCTTGATGTGAGCCTTGCAGGCTATTTCAGCATCAACGACAAACTCTGTCTCATTCCTCAGCTCTACGCCGGGCTCAATGCCTTCCGCTATGGCATCCCTGAAGGCGAGAACTTCGATTTCGCAAGTCTGGACTACTCCTCCGACATTCCGTTCTATCTCTACCCTACTTTCCACAAGATGATAGGCGGAGCCATCGCAAATTACGACTTCATAGGCCAGAAGCCTTTCGCCGGCCTCTATGGCAGCTATCCTGTGGAGAACTCCCTCATTCTGCGCTGCGATTTCCGCTACAATCTCTTCGAGGACCACTACCTCACAGCAAAGGTCAACTACGCGCACACCCCAATGTGGGAGACTTTCTTCACCGATACCAGCTACGAAGACATGCTCGGCGCCACGGTGAACCCGAACAAGTTCGGCCTTGCCCTCGAGTACAGCATCGATACAATGGTCGGCCCGCTGAGCGCTGAAATCGGCTGGTCCGACTACAGCAAATCCGTAGGCGCCTTCCTGAGTGTCGGCTACATCTTCTAGGTTTTCCGTTTTGGAAGACCTCTGCCCAAACGGCTTATTATCTGCATCATATTTAAGAAAATGATGCAGATAATTCGTTTTTGAGGCAGAATAAGGGTCACGTGCAAAATCCTTTGACCCATGTCCTAAGCAATAAGCCATAGGCGAAAGTTATTTCCACCCACTGTTGGAAGCGTTCTTGAGGGCCTTGCCGAAAGAGACCTCGTCTCCTGAGGAA